>VGTH01000009.1 GCA_016874755.1 Deltaproteobacteria bacterium
CCTCAGTGTGCTTTTCTCTCATCGGCGTATCCTTTCCTGCCTGCGCCAACAGGCAGCCTTTCGTTTTTAGATTCGCGAAAGGGTACGCCTACCTATTTCCTATTTCCACACGCTTTGATCATAGCTCGCAAGCTTCGCAGCATTGCTCAAAGTATCTTTGATCGTGCCCTTCTCGTCATCGTACCCTTGCGGGTAAGCGTACATCCCCCGCGTCCCCGTCACGACCCACGACTTGGGATCCTCCATGGTCTCGGGCAGTTTCTGCATAATCTCTTCCGGCGCAAGTCTGGCTTGCTGAGTTTTCCTTTGAAAGCGTTTGTAGCGGGTAAACTCGCCGCGATTGAGCCAGATGCCATCGCAGCGCATGCAGCGCATCAGGCGGATGTCGGCGGGCAACAAAGGCTCCGTGAACAGGCTCAGCGCGGCGGTGCAACGCGGGCAGTAAAGCGTCTTTTTCACTGCCTCCACGTTCTGGTTCAATAATTTTTGGTCAATGGCCTCGATGCGTTCCGCTTCACCGGCCTGCACTGGAAACAGTTCGAACTTGTCGCACCAGACGCCGCCACAGTGACCGCATTGATCAAGCTGGATCAACGACCCGGGATTGGCCCGCGCCACAACCGCGTTCATCGCGACCTCGCATTGCGGGCAGCGTATCAAGCGAGCCTCTGCGCCGGGGGATCTTGAACTTTTGTCCCCTTGAACTCTTGAGGAGCCGCCATCGGCGCGGCGGCTCCCGCCATTCGATGGAGCAGCTGAATGCGCTGCTCGATGGGCGGGTGCGTGCTCAGCAAGTCCGCCCAGCGGCCGTCGCGCTCGTCGAGCCTGCGGCGAAACGGACTGGCGATAAACAGATGCGCGGTGCCGCGCGTCGCCTTTTGAAACGGCATGCCGGCATCGCGGATTTTCTCCAGCGCTTTTGCCAACCCAATCGGATTGCGGGTAAACTCCACCGCCGTCGCGTCGGCGAGGAGCTCGCGTTGGCGCGACACCGCCATGGCGAGCAGGCGCGAAATCAGCGGCGACAGCACGATCAACAGCAGTGCCGGAATGACCAGCAGCGGGTTCGCGCCGGTCTTGCGCCCGCTGCGCGAGCCCATGTAGGAGCGCTGCGCCCAATCGGCGAGCAGCGCGATGCCGCCGAGCAGAATACTGATCAGCATCATGACGACCGTGTCGTTGTTTTTGATATGCGCCATTTCGTGGGCGACGACGCCTTGGGTCTCCTCGCGATCGAGCAGGACGAGCAAGCCCGTGGTCACACAGATCGCCGCCGACTTCTCATCGCGCCCGGTGGCAAACGCATTGGCCGCGGCGTCGTAGACGACGTAGACCTTAGGCATCGCCGAGCCGGAAGCGAGCGCCATCTCGGTGACGACGTTGTGCAGCTCGCGATGCTGCGGGTTTTTGCGATCGAGCGGCTCCGCGTTCATGGATGAAAGGATCATCTTGCTGCCCGCGCCGTAGGCCGTCAGCGTCATAAACGTCGCGAATGCTAATGAGCCAAGCGTCGCCCAAGGCAGCGACGGGCCGCGCGGCGCGAACGCCCCCAAGTAAACGTAATCGACGGAAAAACCCACCAGCAGAAAGAACCCAATGAAACCTAGGACGATCGCCACGCTGACGCGTCGGTTGCGCTGCTGGCGCGCGGCGAAGTCGATGGCCGGCGCGAGCGCTCCTGAACGCCGGCTCTGCTCTGCAGAAAAGGTCATGGCGCAGAAGACCTACGAGCCCGTTGAAGAGGCCACTCGGAGTCCTTCGACAGGCTCAGGACGAACGGATAATTTATCTGAGAGGTCCGATAAATTCCGCTCATGCTGAGCTTGTCGAAGCATGCTCCGCTCGGGTTCCATCGCGTGCGCTTAGGAAGAAAAAAAGGGGAACCGATACTACGCCGGGAGAGTAAGATCGACCCGCGGCACGACTCTTTCGGCTTCTGCCGCGGCGAATAGCTCGCTGCGCTCGAAGCGGAAAAAACCGGCGATCATGTTGGCCGGAAAGATTTCCTGTTTGACGTTAAACCGTGTCGCCGTGTCGTTGTAATATTGGCGCGCGAAGGCGAGCTGATTCTCGGTGGTGGTCAACTCTTCTTGGAGCTGCAGGACGTTCTGGTTGGCTTTGAGCTCGGGATAGTTTTCGATCAGCACGAAAACTTTGCCGAGCGATTGCGACAGCGCGTTTTGCGCCTCGGCCGATTCCTTCACTCCGGTCGAGGCCATCGCGCGGCTGCGCGCGTCGATGACTTTCTGCAGCGTGTCCTGCTCATACTTCATGACGCCCTTGACGGTTTCGATGAGATTGGGGATCAGATCGTAGCGCCGCTTGAGCTGGACGTCGATCTGCTTCCAGGCGTTTTGGACTTGATGTTTGAGGCCGACGAGGCCGTTGTAAGTAAAAATGACCCAGACAATAACCAGTAAGAGCACAACCGGAAATATCAAGCCCATGGCTCCCTCCGACTGCAAATGATCTAAAAAGATCAATCGGCAATCAGAATCGAACCTGAAATCTCCTTTATGCTCCCGACGCCGGTCATGGTCATGACCCGCTGCATCTCTTCGGCGAAGATATTGTAAACCCGCTCGACGCCGCGCGCGCCGAAGGCGCCGACGCCCCACGCCACCGGCCTGCCGGTTAGTATCGCTTTGGCGCCGAGCGCCAAAGCTTTGACGATATCGCCGCCGCTGCGCACGCCGCTGTCGAGTAGCACCGGTACTTTGGCTCCGACCGCGTCGACGACTTCCGGCAGCGCTTCCAAGGCCGAGCGATTGAAGTCGAGAATGCGCCCGCCGTGGTTCGAAACCACCACTGCATCGGCGCCGGAATTCACGGCAATCTTTGCGTCGGCGGCGCCCATGATGCCTTTGACAACCACCGGCAGCCTCACCTGCTGCTTCATCCACTCGATGTCCTTCGGCGTCGACTTGTGGCCCTTGCGCGGCTTGCCGTCCTTGGTCGACAGCGGCACCTCGTCGCCGATTTTCACCGGCTTGACCGTGTCCATGGTGATGCCGACTGCCGCAAAGCCCAAATCTTCTGACATCTTGGCGTAGTCGGAAACTTCCTCCTTGCCGCGATTCATGTAGGCCATGAAAACCAGCGGCGACTTGGCCGCGCTGCGCCAGCCTTTGGGATCGAACTTGGCCGCCTGGCTGGTAAACATCATCGCGCCGAAGGCGGCGGTGCCTTCACCGACCTCGCGCTCGGCATTGTCGCCGATCAAACTAAAGCTCCCCACCGGCGCCGTGATTGCCGGAATCGGCAACTTACAGCCAAACAGCTCAGTAGAAATATCCGGCTCCGAGATATCGTGAAAAATCTTCTGGCGAAACAGGTAGCGGTGAAACGCCCGCGGGTTGCGCCGAAAGGTCGCCTTGGTCTCCGCCGCGCCGTTGAAGTGCTTCCACGCCTCCGGCGGCGCTTTCTGCTTCATGATCGCGCGCAGATCGCGCAAGCCCATTTGTTCCAGTGGTTTTTCGTTCATAGTAAATCCGAACTTTGCCGCGCTAAGTCCTCTGCGCCTCTGCGCGAGATATTCCGGCCACTCCTAATTCGCCGAGGTCAACTCCCAACAATTGGCCCCTGGGTCGCGGAAGCAAAACGACGCTACATTTTCACTCTCTTCCAACCCGAACAACTCGCTCACGCCCAACTCTTTGCCATGCGCGCTGAATTCGCGATGGGCCTCTTTGACCGCGTCCTTCGAAGCCATCGTCAGCGTGTTGCGGAAGTTTTTCGAAAACACCGGCGCGTTCTGGCGAATCGCGCAGACGATGAAGGTTTTGGTCGTCGGGTGTTTAATATAGACGACATGATCGCTAAAGCGGTGCGCGTCCATGCCCAGGACTTCCATGTAAAAATTCTTGCTGACCTCGATATCCGTCGATACCAACGTGCCGTGGGTAAACCCCTGCGGCACATAGCCGCGCCCCGGGAACTTCCCCTCCGGCAGGAGCTGATCCCAGTGAGCCATCTTCACCGCGCCGAACCGTGCCGCGGTAGCCTGCTTGCGGTTGAACGCCTCGTAGCACTCGATCTCCCAACCGTTGGTGCCAGGCTCGACGAAATAGCAGGAATAGGAACCGTGGCTCCACGTCGGCTTGCCAATGGCGCCGAGCTTGTACTCGGCCTTGTGCGCGAGCAGGTAATCGTAGGCGCGATCCACTTCTTCCGGACTCACCACCCGCACGCCCCAATGATTGTGCATCGGCTTGGCCGGCGCATCGGGCCCGGCCTCATGAACGATGAGCTGCCAATGCGTGTTGGGATGTTTGAGCGTCGCTTCGCCGGGTTTCTCGGAAATTTTTTCGAAGGCCAACAGCTCGGTCAGCACTTTCAACGACTCTTGGAGATTGCGGCATTCCATATGCGTGGCAGCCAGAGCGACGGGTTTGATCATAGTTCTTCCTCCGAAAAGTCGTCCCTTATTTCGCGGAAATTTACTGCGCGCGCGGCGGCGAGTCAAACTGACGGCCGCATCCATCAGGCTAGTGCAAGGTACCAACAGCAAGCGATTACCGCGAGCGCGGCAGCGCCGCAACTCAACTGAGTCAATTCCCCCGGCGCTTTGAGTCTTGTGATAACGACGAGCGCCGCCATCACCACACCTGCGGCGAAGCCAAACAAGTGGGCAAATAAATCTGTGCGCTGCCCCGCCGTTCCCAACATCGCCAGCAACGCAACGGCAGCCGCCACCGAGAGCCACCTGCGGCGCGCCACCATTGTCGTGCGCCGGCGCGTGGACATGCCGAGCACGCCGAGCATGCCAACCGCGCCGAACACCGCCGTCGACGCTCCCACAGAGATATGTGCCGAACCATGCGATCCATACATCAGGGCGTTGAGATAATTGCCGATGGCGCCTGCGAACAACAGTGCAACTGAGCCAAGCCCTGCACCTAATATGCTGCACACAGCGCTAAAGAATATCGCCGCCGCCGCAGCGTTGCCGAGCACATGGGCGATGTCGGCGTGCAGCGTCAGAGCCGTCACGACACGCCACAGCTCACCGTTGAGAATCCGTTCAGCATCGGCGCTGCCGCGTTGCAACCATGGGAAGGCGGGAGTTTTGAGACTCGTGATGAAAAAGAACAAGAGGAGCAGCTCGCCAAGGATGATGCCCGAAAACAAACTCATCGGTTCAGGCGGTGTCACCCGCTCGCGCGCTGCCCGTAGATTTTCCTCGTCGTAAGCAGCAAGCGCAGCGCGAGCCGCAGCCGCTTCGTCGGCCCGCACGCTCAGAACAAAGCCATCCATACTCTCACCGACATGCGGCGCCAGGC
Source organism: Deltaproteobacteria bacterium (assembly GCA_016874755.1). NCBI lineage: Bacteria > Pseudomonadati > Myxococcota > Myxococcia > Deltaproteobacteria bacterium. The sequence goes on from VGTH01000009.1 coordinate 5,283, forward strand.
CCTGCGAGACCAGCACAAGCTCCCATTCCCGCACCAAGGCATGGTCGTGTGTGATACGCACAGAAATGAAAGACTCAGCGATCACAAGAAAGCGGATTCACCACGGAGACCCAGAGGGCATGGAGCTCGGAAAAAAGATTCCACCACGAAGCACACGAACGACACGGAGTTCGGAGAAAACTTTTTGATTCTCTTCTCTTACCTTCGTGATCTTCGTGTCCTTCGTGGTGAACAATTCTTTGGGGACTATTTCAGCAAATCCACTACCGCACCCTTCACACTTTCAGTTGACGGCAAGAAAGGCCGCTCATCCCATTAGGGTAGATACTGATCGGCGCCGGCGACGATGCGCGGCGGCGCCTTCAGGGTTCCCGCCGGTAGTTCGTCGAGCACGCAGCGAACGTGCGTCGCGTAGCCGCCCGGCGCTGGTTCGTCTTGGACGATCAGGAACCGGCCGGTTTTCTTGGCGGATTGCAAAATCGTTTCTTTGTCCAGCGGCTTGATGAATCCCAGGCTGATGACTTCCACGGCAGCAGGATTTTTTTGCCAATTCATCGGCGACGTCTTCCGCCAGCGCGGCGCAGCGGCGGGCGGCGACGATCGTCAAACAATCACCGGCGCGGGTCACCAGCGCTTTGCCTTTGGGATTGACGTCGGCAACGTCGCCCGTGCGGGTCGGCATCGAGCGGTCTTCGAAAAACAACGTCGGCGTCGGGCGATTCAAAGCATCGCGAAAATTCCAGTAGGCTTCATTCGGCGAGCCGGGCACTGCTATTTTCTTCTTTCCTTCCCCGCTTCAGGGGAGGATCAAGGTGGGGGCCAGCTCTTCGATGCGGCCCCCATCCTAACCTCCCCCGAGAGAGACTGTGTCGCAATTATCAGGGGTGCTGCGGGGGAAAATATCTGATAACGGGAAAACATTGCAATAACGCAGAGACGATATGCTAAGGCACGCCGAAAGGAAAGGGAACGAAATGGCGTACCGGTGCGGGGAACGAGAACAGTTGGGATTATTGCCGGCGGGCATAGAAGAGTACGTAGGCCGAGAAGACCCGGTGCGGGTCTACGATGCGTTTGTCGAGAGTCTAGATTTTGCGGCGCTGGGGATTGTCCTTGATGACGAGCAGGTAGGGCCACCGGAGTACGATCCCAAAGCGATGATGAAGCTGTTGGTGTACGGGTATAGCTACGGGGTGAAGGGATCGAGAAAGCTGGAGCGCGAGTGCCATCATAATTTGAGTTTCATGTGGTGAAAGCCGTGTTGTTTTATGACCGAAAATCCATCGATTGCGACACAGTCCCGCGGGAGAGGATAGAGGATAGAGGTGAGGGTGCGTTGTGGGTTGGTCGAGCCTTCGATCGGCGGGTGATCGAAAGCTACCTCGAAGCTCTTTTGGCGGTCAAGAGAAATGCGATTCCGAGGAAGCGGTTGCACCACCCTCTTGAGAATCAGGTCCGATTAAGATATGCATGCTTCCCAAGATGTTGCGTGCAGCTCCGACTTTGCTTCTATTTGTAGTGTAAACGCTCCCAAATTGACCTGAAAAAGACAAGTCGCGCTCCAAAGGAGTTCCTTTATGGCCTATGTATTAGCTGTAATCGTCTTCTTCGCCATCGCCGCAAGCAGCGCCCCAACGGCTCGCGGTGCAGCTTGGGAGCCAACCAAGCCCATTGAATTCGTGATCCCCGCTGGCACTGGCGGCGGCGCCGATCAAATGGCGCGGCTCATCGCCGGCATCGCCGACAAAAACAAACTCTCGCCGCGACCGCTCCTGCCAGTGAACAAATCTGGCGGTGCCGGCGCCGAGGGATTTCTCTATGTCAAAGAGAAAAAGGGCGATCCTCACGTGATCGTCATCACCCTGTCCAATCTCTTTACCACACCGTTGCACACGGGCATTCCCTTCAATTGGAAGGATTTGACGCCGGTCGCGCGCATGGCGCTCGATCAATTCATCCTTTGGGTCAACGCGGACACGCCTTACAAAACCGCCAAAGAGTACCTCGCCTCAGTTAAGGAACAATCCGGTGGCAGCGCGCGCATGAAGATGGGCGGCACTGGTTCGGCGCAGGAAGATCAAATCATTACGATCCAATTGGAACAGCAGCTCGGTGTCAAGTTCACTTACGTGCCATTCAAGGGTGGCGGCGAGGTCTGTGTCAATCTAGTCGGTAAACATATCGATTCGACAGTGAACAATCCCGCCGAATGCGTTAGCCACTGGAAGGCAGGACGCGTGCGGCCGTTGGGAGTATTCGATGGCGCACGTATTACCGAGGGCGATTGGAAGGCGATACCGACCATCAAAGAAGCCCTGGGCGCCGATATCCGCTATCAAATGCTGCGCGGTATCTTCGCGGCGCCCGACATTCCCAAAGAGGCTTTGCAGTGGCAAACCAGTTTTTTGAAAAAAGTTTTCGACACCGCCGATTTCAAAAAATATCTTGCCGACGGCGCTTTAAAGCCCGCGTTCAGCACGGGTTCTGAATACATCAAGTGGGTGGACGAGAACGAAAAGATTCACCGCGAATTGATGCAGAAAGAGGGCCTACTGAAGCAGTAGCATGCGCGCTGCCGAGGTCATCACCGCTTCTCTCCTCGCGCTCTTCGGCGCGCTTGTGCTATTCGATGCTACAAGGTTGGGTATCGGTTGGGGGAGCGACGGCCCGAAGAGCGGCTTCTTCCCTTTTTGGCTTGCGCTCATCATGGTCGCTTCTTGCATCGTGATCGTCGTACAAGCGCTGCGCCAAACCCAAAACAAGCCTTTCATCGATCCGCAAGCCCTGCCACCGGTGCTGAAAGTGCTTTGGCCGGCGTTCGCCGCCGTTCTGCTAATGCAGTGGATCGGCCTCTACGCCGCCTCAGCCATCTACCTGGCGTTCTACATGCGCTGGGTCGGGCGCCAGTCCTGGGGTGCCGTGATAGCACTTTCGCTGGCGATCCCCGTGCTCAGTTTTTTTGTTTTTGAAAAGTGGTTTCTCGTGCCGATGCCGAAGGGCCCGCTGGAAGCCTGGCTGGGCTACTGAGTCATGGGCCTGGAAAACCTACTACTCGGCTTCCAGATCGCGATCACGCCGTACAATATTTTCGTGGCGGTCATGGGCATTCTGCTCGGCACCGTCATCGGTGTTTTGCCGGGCCTGGGCGGCGCCAATGGCGTGGCGATACTTTTGCCCGTGACCTTCGCCATGCCGCCGACTTCGGGAATCATTCTGCTAACCTCGATCTACTGGGGTGCCCTCTTCGGCGGCGCCATCACCTCGGTGCTTTTTAACATTCCCGGCGAGCCCTGGTCGGTGGCGACAACGTTCGACGGCTACCCGATGGCGCGCCAGGGCTTGGGTGGCCAGGCGCTCACAGCGGCGTTTACGTCGTCATTCATTGGCGCGTTGTTTTCGATTCTCCTCATCACCTTTTTCGCGCCGCTTTTGGCCGAAGTTGCGCTCAAATTCGGCCCGGCGGAATTTTTCGCCATACAACTTCTCACCTTCTCCAGTTTCGTCGGCCTCGGCGGCAGCAATCCGCTCAAGTCACTGGTTTCAATCTTGATCGGCTTTATCCTCGCCGCGGTGGGGTTGGATATTGTCACCGGCCAATTGCGCTTGACCTTTGGTTTCACCGGCTTGATGAAAGGGTTCGATTTTATCATCGCCGTCATCGGCCTGTTCGGCATCGGCGAAATTCTTTTGAGCGTCGAAGAAGGCTTGAGCTTCAAAGGCACCAAGACCGGCATGAACTTGCGGGTTGTCTTCGACACCTGGAAAGAGCTGCCAGGCTACTGGCGCACCTTTCTGCGCAGCTCCTTCATCGGGTTTTGGATGGGCTTCAAACCGGGCGGCGCAACGCCGGCGTCGTTCATGAGCTACGCCTTCGCCAAACGCTTTTCCAAAAACAGCGCCAACTTCGGCAAGGGTGAGATCGAGGGCGTAGTTGCGCCGGAGACTGCGGCACACTCGGCTGGCATCGCAGCGATGTTGCCGATGATTACCCTGGGCATTCCCGGCTCGCCCACGGCCGCGGTGATGCTCGGCGGTCTGATCATCTGGGGTTTGCAGCCCGGCCCCATGTTGTTCACCGAAAAACCGGACTTCGTCTGGGGCCTGATCGCCAGCATGTATACCGGCAACATCATTGGCGTCTTGATGGTGCTGGCGTTTGTGCCGCTCTTTGCGGCCATCCTGCGCATTCCATTTGCGATCTTGACGCCGCTGATCGTGATCGTCTGCGCCATCGGCGCCTACGCGGTCAACGGCCGCATGCTCGACGTTTGGTATATGCTGGGGTTCGGCGTTATCGGCTACGTCTTCAAGAAACTCGACTATCCAATCGCGCCGCTCGTGCTGGCGCTGGTGCTTGGCGATTTGGCTGAGAGCGCCTTGCGTCAGAGCTTGATCATCTCACAAGGCTCATTGGCAATATTCTTCACCCGCCCCATAGCCGGAGCGATCACCGCGGCGGCCATATTCTTTTTCGTCATGCCGCTGCTGGGCCCCTGGTGGAAGCGGTTCAAAGAACGCTGAGTCACACCTCTTTTTTCAACACGAGAATATCTTGGTGGCCGTTCACTCCGCGTAGAATGTAGTCCACAATGGTAAAATACTTCGCGAAGTTCTCGATCACATACTCCTTGAGGTGAAACGTCGACTGATACCAATCCGGAAAGGCCTCTTTCCAATAATCGTCGACCACGAATAAGATGCCATCCCGCTTGACCTGCGCGATCAGTTTCGCATTGAGCTGTCTCCACACATGCTCACCGTGTAGCGTGAGCAGCACCACCCCCGCCGGCCGGGTCACGCGCCGCAGCTCTTCCAGCCAACGAAACTGAAACTCCTCATTGAGATGCGTGAAGATCGACACCGCATAGATCAGATCGAAAGTATCATCGGCATAGGGGAGCGGAGGCAACGGCCGATTGACGCTAAACGTGCCCCAGCGATAGTTCTCTTGACACCAGCGGATCGCCTCGCCGTCGATATCCGTGCCATAGAAAGCCGTGCTGAGCGCCAGGTCCCACCAAATGAAAGTCCGACCACAGCCGCAGCCAAAATCCAATATGCTCTGAAAAGAAGAGATCTCGCGGCCCTGGCTCCGCAGCGCGGCGCTAAGACCTTCACTGCACTTACGCCCCTTATTGAGGAACATATCTGCGCTGTTCTCGCCGCTCACACGCTGGCGCAACGACGCCGGCGGCAGCGCAACGATCCCTTTGCGCTTGAGATGCGCCCGGTTGGGAATTGCTTGTAGCCGGTGTTTGGGAATGTCCCAAAGCTCAGCGAGCCACAACCAAACGGAACGACGTATTCCGCTCCATGGTTGGCGCAGTACGGCACGCAGGCGTTGATAACTCTTTGGGGCAATCTCAATCATGCTGGCTGAAACTGACTTAAGCAGGCACGCGCGGTCAATTCAACGCACCTCTTTTGCTAGAGGTGATGGCGAGATACCTGCGAAATGCTGAAATCTCGCACCAACGGAAATCGCACTATCATGAGGGCCACGATCGCGAGGATCATCAAAGCGCCCGCTGCCACCGACAACTCCGCGCCGACCACCGCCGCCAGCGCGCCGGCTTGAAACTGGCCGAGTTGCGGCCCGCTATTGGTAAACACACTGTTGATCGCCGACATGCGGCCGCGCAACTCGTCGGGCGTGCTCAGCTGATTGATCGTCGAGCGCAGCACCGCGCTGATCGTATCGCCGATGCCCGAGCAAACCAGAAAAAAGACCGAGAGCAGAAACCACCGGGAAAACCCAAACCCAAACAGCGCCAGACCGTAGATGGAAACGCCGATCAAAATCCAGCGGCCGGCGTGGCGCCGCGTCCCCGCGAAACTCATGCCCAGGGCGCCAATCAACGCGCCAGCGGCGCTGGCGGCGTAGAGTACACCAAGACCCTGGGGCCCCACGGCAAGAATGTCGCGCGCATAAATGGGAAACAATGAGCGTACCGTGCCGAAAATGTTGGCGCCCAAGTCCATCATCAAGAACGGAAAAAACACCGCGTGTCCCCAGACAAAACGAAACCCTTCGCCGAGAGCGCTGAGTGACACGGTGCGCCAGCCGCCGCGGCCCGGTGCGCGGGCGCGAATCAGTAGCAACGCCGCCAGCATCACCACCCAAGAGGCGGCATCGATGGCGTAGCAGACAGCGGGTCCAGCGAAGGCTAACACCAAACCGGCAGCCGATGGACCGGCAATGGTCGCGATCTGACGCTGGGTGCTTTGAATCGCCATGGCGCGCGCCAAGTCTTCGGCAGGAACCAGGTTCGCAACGATGGCATGGCGCGATGGACCCTCAAGAGATGTAAACAATGCGAGAAAGACCGTTACACCGTAGAGAATCAACACATTGATGTGGCCGGTCATCGTGGTCAACGCCAGCGCCGCAGAAACCAAAAACAGGCTGACCTGGGTGATCATCATCAGCTTGCGCCGGTCCACCGCATCGGCCAGCACACCGCCAAACAGGAGCATCAGCACCTGGGGCACTGCACGCACCAAACCGATCAGGCCAATCTGCAGCGGTGAATTGGTCAGCTCGTAAATCTGCCAAGCCATCGCCACGGTGGTGAACTGGCTGCCGACGCTGGAGAGCAGTAGACCGATCCAAAAGATCCGAAAATCGCGATGGCGCAGCGGAGATAACAGCATGGGTCAGAGGCAAATCCATCGCAATATAGCGGAGATCAAATCGATAAGGAAATTCCCCGCCTGGCATTCCCGCATCGATAAACTGCCAAACCAGGAATTTTCAATGAAAGGCGACGCTGGCCGGGTGTCAGTGGCAGTAAAAGTGTTTCTGTTTCGCCGGGTTCTCCAATTGCTGCCCAGCTCAAGATCATTGATTAAAAAAGCGACTATTGCTTGCTTTCGCGATTGCACTGGACGCCATATTGACCGATTCAAAATAGCGAGTGCCCTTTGCCCATCTGATGAGCAGCTCCCCTTCCGGGCCTTCCTCTTTCTGGCCCCTGAGTTTAGAAGCGAGTGCGCGCGCCGACTGGAGATCAGACAGAGCGCTTGATGATTCGATGTTATGAGCGAGCTTTGAGCAGCCGAAAAATCGCACTAAACGCGGGGCCAGAAGAGGTTGAGAAAGTCGACGTGGTCATAGTCGGGTAAGCGGTAGTGAATCAGCAGGTTCCCCGATCGATAAAGATAACTGGGCGTGGCCGGGTTGTAATAGCTGGGCATCTTGCCGGGCAAGTTTGGGTTGGCGGCAATGGCCGCCATGGTCATTTCAAGGTGTTCTAAGTCGCTACGACTGGCGGTTTTTTGAAACAGCGCGAGGTTTTCCAAGAACTGTCGCCCGAGGATGAAGTCAGCCACGCAGCAGACCCTTCTTGCGAGCCGCAGCAAGGATTTTTTCCACCTTAGGAGTTCCAGAGAACTTCAGAGTCCGTCCTGCTTTCGCATCCTCCAACGCCAGGCGCATCGATCGGAGCGCCTCCGGGTCTTGCCAAAGCCTGGCCACCGCTTTTAGCGTCTGCAGCTCTTCAAAACTGATGATCGCCGCTTTGGGAACCCCCCGCTTGGTGATGATAACCTGATCACCGTCTTCAACGTCGTCGACAAGATTTAGAAACTTTTGCCTGGCTTCGCTGGTGGTCAAAAACTTATCCATCGTTACACCTCGTCTCACAAGGAAGTGTACAGAACGTTGCTAGCAACCACAAGCGAGGAACTAACCCAAATCAGACGGCCGCGCCAGACAGAGCCAACTTGCTCTCACTGAATCGAAAGCTCAAGAAGTTCAAGCAGGGACTGCGGCTACGTATTCGAAACCACTTGGTGGCGCAGTACTTCCCGGAGCCGGATCACTGTCATTGGGGAGCCAATGGGGGATAGGCTAACCCCGTCTTTGGTGTCCCCATTTTGTGTCTCTGGAGGAATAGTCCACTGGAAAGCAGCGAACCACGCTGAGCGTGGTCGATTGGCAGGACTGGGATCAACCTTTACCTTTGACAACTCGGGCAATAAAACGCGCTACGATTTCCTAGAGTAACGCGCTTGATCTTGCTGGCGCATTGGCGGCAGGGCTCTCCGTGGCGGTCGTAGACGCGCAGGTGATTTTGGAATTCGCCAGATTTGTCGTCGGCGTCGCGGTAATCTGAGAAACTTGTGCCGCACCAGCGGATGGCGTCACCTAACAATTCTGGAATTGTCCTAGCGACATCCGCAACTTCTCTTTTCGTCAAACGGCATGCGCGCCGCGTCGGCTTGACGCCGACGATGGCCAGCACTTCGTTGGCGTAGATGTTACCGAGCCCTGCGACGATCTGCTGGTCGAGTAAGAGATCGCGCATGCGCCGCTCGGACTTGCGCGTGTGTTCGAACAAGAAAGCAGGTGTCAGTTGAGCGCCGAAGGGATCGACGCCAAGCTGGCGGAATTGCGGCAGCGTTTCGAGCTCAGGCTCCGCCGCCACCAGCGATAGACCGAATCGGCGCGGGTCGTGGTAGCGCAGCTCGCTTCCATCGTCGAGCTGGACGACGATGTGATCGTGCTTCTGCCGCGCGAGGTTGTCGGTGACACAAATTAACTTGCCCGACATGCCGAGGTGAAAGATCCAATGCCGCCCGTCGGTCAGCGAAATCAAGATATACTTCGCCCGGCGTGTGATCGCCTCGATGCGCTGGCCCCGCAAGCGTGCCAGAGCGCGCTCGTCGACGCGCACACGCAGGCGCGGTTCGTAGACTTTGATCTTTTCGATCCGCCGTCCCAGCAAATGTGGCCGCAAACTTCGGCACACCGTTTCGACTTCCGGCAATTCAGGCATTCGCAAGGCCTCGTTGTGCGGGCACGAGCCAACCGCGCGCGCGCAGTCCGCTCATCAAAGCGACAAATTCATTAACGGCGAGGCTTTCACCGCGCCGTTTGGGATCGATCTTGTGCTCGGCGAGCAAGTTATCGATGGCGCCGCGCTCGCGCTGAAGCCACGTGACAAGTCCGTTGCTCAAGGTCTTGCGCCGCTGGCCAAAGGCGGCGCGCAGGAGATTTTTCATTGCCGGAAACTCTTTTTCATCAACTAACGATTGCTCGCGCAAATCGATGCGCAGCACCGTCGAACGCACCGTTGGCTTAGGGAAGAACGCTTCCGGCGACACCGACACTTTGTCGGTCACAACGCCATGCAGCTGGCACCACACCGAAAGCACGCCGTAGTCTTTCGTGCCCGGTCCGCTGGCAAGGCGATCGGCCACCTCTTTTTGCAGCATGATCACCAAACAGGAAAAATGCCCGCGCAAGTCGAACAAGCGAAACAAAACTTCCGTCGAAATATTGTAGGGCAGATTGCCAAGGACTTTTATTTTGCGGTCGGGCAGCCAATCAACGATTGGGACTTGCAAAATATCGCCGGCGATGAGCTGGAAGTTTGCACGCGCCGACCAGTCGCGCCGCTGCAAATATTCGATCAGTCTCCCATCCACCTCCACGGCCCAGACTTTCTTTGCGTCGGCCACTACGCGCCGCGTCAAAAAGCCGAGTCCTGGGCCAATCTCCAAGACTTCGTCCTCGCTCTCCAGGTGAAGCAATCGCAGGATCGCTTCGACAACATGCTCGTGAATCAAAAAATTTTGCCCGCGGCTCTTTTTGGCGCGGAGGTCCAACTCGCGCAGTGCGGAGCGAACCTCTTGGTGGAGCGTCATGCGGCCCCTAAGAGACCGGCGCGCGCAGAACTTGCGGAGTCCTTCGATAAGCTCAGGACGAACGGAACTGAAATTCTCCGAAGTCGGGAAGACATGCAAATCCGCTCGGGAGCCTTGCGATCAGTTCAAAGCGTCAGGTCGGCGTCGGCGTTCAAGGCGTAATCGTCGCGCCGGCCGCGCCGCAGCCAGTCATGTCCCGCCAACGCGATCATCGCGCCATTGTCGGTGCAAAATTTCGGCGCCGGGGCAAAAACTTTGAACCCGTCGGCTTGGCCCAACTCGGCCATCTTAACGCGCAGCCGGCTATTGGCCGCCACGCCGCCGGACAACACAATTTGCTTTACACCCAACGCATGGCACGCCGCCAAGGTGGGCTTCACCAGCATATCGACCACCGCTTCTTGGAAACTCGCGGCGATGTCGGCCTGGTGATTTCTCCAATGCGCTTCGCCCTGGGTCTTGAGATAGTGCCACACGGCGGTCTTGATGCCGCTGAAACTGAACTCGTAACTGCCCTTGCGAAAGCGCGCGCGCGGAAACTTGAGCGCTTTCGCGTCGCCGCTCCTGGCCAAATTGTCGATCGGCCGGCCGCCCGGATATCCGAGATCCATCATCTTGGCGACTTTATCGAAAGCTTCGCCGGCGGCGTCGTCGCGCGTGCCGCCTAAAAAAACATAATCGCCGACGTCTTTGACATGGTAGAGCAGCGTATGTCCCCCGGAAGCGATCAATGCGATATAGGGAAAGCTGACGTCATGCTCCAAACGAATCGCCAGGAGATGGGCTTCGAGATGATTGATGCCAACGAAAGGAATGCCCCAACGAAACGCCATTCCTTTGGCCATGGAAAGTCCGACCAGTAGCGAGCCCACCAGACCTGGGCCGTAGGTAACAGCGATGCCATCGATCTGTTGAATCGTCACCCCGGCCTTTTGCAGCGCGCTGTCGATGATCGGCACGATATTTTTTATGTGCTGGCGCGAGGCCAGCTCCGGAACGACGCCGCCGTAGGGGCTGTGAATCTGGTCCTGCGAAGAAACGATATTGGCGAGAATTTCCCGTCCGTCGCGCAACACGGCGGCGGCGGTGTCGTCGCACGAGGTCTCAACCCCCAGAACCAGCATGATCGGATTTCAGTGTGGCGCGCCGGTGCTATCGGCGGGCTGTAGCCGTGACAACCCGTCGCTGGCGGTCCGATTGCCGGAGTTTAACCGCAGGGATTGGGCGTAGGAAGATTGCGCTTTATCGATCATCCCAAGAGCGCGAAAATTGTCGCCGCGCAGCGCATGAATTTCCGCCACCCAAAACGGGTCGCCGCCCATTCGCGCTTGCGCCACATCGAGAAAGTTAAGCGACTCTCGATAGCGCCTGAGCTGGTGTTGCGCCTTGGCCAGATAAAAATAGCCGTAGGGATTGCTGGAGTCGATCACAATCGTCTGTTCAAGACGAGTCAGGGCTTTGGTCGCATCACCGGCATCGAGCAGCCTACGTCCCTCTTCCGTCAGCCGCAGCGAGGCGGCTCGCTGTGGCGAGGTTCCAGGTCCGATCTTTGCCAGCAGCGAACTATTGTCAGGCAGCGGCGGCGCGGTATTTTCCGGCACGGACGACGGCGGCTCCTTAGCGCTTTCCCTGCTGCTGCTTGGCGGCACCGTGCCGCGTTTCAGATCCTGCTCGGGAATCTTGGCTTCTTGCGGCAGTGTTTTGCGCGCCGGTTCAGCCGCTGCCGGCGGTGGTGGCGGCGCGGGTGGTACGCGCACGGTTTGCGGCGCGCTGGGCACCGGCGCCGGCGGTGTCCGATAAGGTCTTTGCGGCGCACAGCCGTAAACTATCGCCGCGCCGGCTAAAAGCAGAACGAGTCTTTCGTCGAGCATCGTGTGTGGGGATCGGGTTATTAAAGGCAATGGCTTACAGCTTCTCCGCGGTCTGTCTCACCGGTGTCGCCGCCGGCATGCAACCCTCAGCACCGGGATCTGTTTCACATTTGCTTTTTGGCGCACTCTCTTGCGGCACCTCGGGGCTCGGCGGTGGGAGAAAATCGCTCACGGGCATGCTCGCCGTGGCGCTTTTCATGAACTCAGTCCAGATCGGCAGCGCGGCCTGGGCACCGGAAAGACCGACCTTATTCTGGTTATCGAAGCCCACCCAGACCAACGCCAGCAGATCGGGCGTGTAGCCGACGAACCAGGCATCTTTGTAATCGTTGGTCGTGCCGGTTTTTCCGGCCGCCGGACGATTGAACCCCCAGCTGCGCGCCTGCGCCGCGGTGCCTCGATCGAGCACGCCCTTGAGCAGATTGTTCATCATGAAGGCCACGCTGGGCGAAAGAATTTGCTCGACGCGCACGTCGCGCTTCTCCAAAACTTTCGTGTCGGCATTGACCACTTGCTTGACCGCCAGCGGTTGGGTGCGCACGCCGTTGTTGGCCAGCGTAGAAAACGCCACCGCTATCTCCAGGGGGGTTACCTCCGCCGATCCGAGTGACAATGACGGCACAGCCGGAAGAGTGCTTTGAATGCCCATGCGATGGGCGATATCGCGCACCCGCCTGATGCCAACATCGCGCGCCACTCTGCTGGTGGCTGAGTTGAGTGACATTTCCAACGCCCGCCGCACCGTCACCGAGCCGAAATAATCGTCATTATAGTTGTTTGGCTGCCACTCCTGCTTGTCGTAAACCCAAGTAAACTTCGAATCGCTGACCTGTGTGTCCGGATAGTAGCGCCCGCCTTCTTGTCCGCCGTATATAAAGGCCGCCAGGTACACGAACGGTTTGAACACCGAGCCCGGCTGCCGCTTGGCTTGGAACACCCGGTTGAACTGCGACTTGGCATAGCTCCGCCCGCCGACCATCGCTTTGATCTCGCCGGTCTGCGGCCGCAGCACGATGATGGCGCCTTCCAAAGAATCTTCATCCGGCTTGCGGCGCAGGGAAGCATGGCTTTCTTCCAGCTTCTTCAGTCCGGAGCTGAGCGCGCGCTCGGCGATCTTTTGCAGATGCAAATCGAGGCTGGTAAAAATACGCAAGCCTTCCTGCTTGAGCACCTCGTCGGAATAGTTCTCCGCCAACTCCCGCTTCAGATAGTCGACGTAGAACGGCGCATCATTGACGACTTTGATCAACTCGCGATGACGCAGCGGCTCCTTACTGGCGATATCGTACTGCTTGCGGGTGATAATTTGATCGTCGAGCAGCTTCGTGAGAACCACGTTGCGCCGCTTGGTGGCGGCTTCCAAACTACGGTAGGGGGAAAGTCTGTTGGGGGCGCGAATGAGCCCCGCCATCAGCGCCATCTCACCCACCGACAGCTCGTTGAGCTGTCGGGAAAAATAAAATTGTGCTGCTTCGGAAACACCGAAAATCCCCTGGGAGCCCTTCTGCCCGAGGTAAATTTCGTTGAGGTAATTCTCCAAAATTTCGTCCTTGGAATATTTCCGCTCGGCGATCAGCGCCATGACCGCTTCTTTGGCTTTGCGGCTGAGCTTGCGCTCATCGGACAGAAAGAAGTTCTTCATGAGCTGCTGGGTCAAGGTGCTGCCGCCCTGGACCAAACCGAGGTTTTTTAGATTGACCCAGCTAGCCCGCAAAAGCCCGATGGGATCGATACCGTGGTGGCTGTAGAAACGCTCGTCTTCGATAGCCAACACGGCTCTTATCAGCAACGGCGGCACTTCGTTCAACTTGACCACTTGCCGCTCTTGCCAGGTGCGCTCGTAGAGCCCGGTCGCCAGCTCGGGTTCGAGCTCGAGCGAAAACAGCTCCTGCGCATTGGTGGCGTTTTCAATGCGCGTAACGACCGAGTCTTGCAGCGATATCTTTACCGGGATGCCTTTGAACGCTTCGGTGGGGTAGGCGAAATCGTGCAGATACACCTCTAACAGCGCGCCGCCGGCTGGGTAGCGATATTCGCCTTTGCTCCTGGGCTGACTGGCGGTCTGCACGTAGCCCAACCGGCGCAGCTTTTCGCGCAGGTCTTCCGGGCGGACCCTGATACCGACGTATAGGAGATAACTATCCGAATAGATTTTTGAAGGGTGAACCCACTTGCGCCCTTCAAATTTTTTGGTGACCGCGTCCTGCCAATCCTTCAGCAGCCAACCGCCGAAAACCAACCCGGTGGTGGTCAGCAAGAGCGTAACGACGATGGAATTGGTGAAGATTCGAAGCTTGGACTTATTCAAAGCCAGCGCCCTACCACTGATTCATATTCCCGCAGTTCGGTCGCAAAAGCAACAAAACGAGACACGGCGAAAGCCGGGTCTCGTTCGTTGCCGCGAACCGGCTGCCTCATTTCTGTGGCTTGAGTGCCAAGAACAGCGTGCTCTCACCCCGGCGAACCAAGAAGAGCACTCCGCGTCCTTTGCGAATGGTTGCCACCGATTTCTTGTATTCATCGACGCTGCGCACCGCCTTGCGGTCGATCTCAAGGATAACGTCGCCGCGCCGAATGCCGGCTTCGTCGGCGGCGCTCCCGGGCTCGACCTGAGTCACGACGACGCCTTCGGTCTTTTCCAGGCCCAAGCTCTCCGCCACCTGTGGCGTCAAGCGCTGCACCGTCATACCCAACTCGCCTTTTTCCGGGGCCGAGGCGACAACTTCTTCCTCTTTGAGCTCACCCACCGCAACGTTGAGGATCACTTCTTTCTTGTCGCGTAGCACCTTCATGCGGACTTTTTTCTCCACCGCCGTGCGCGCCACGATGATCGGCAGCTCGGATGAGTCTTTGACTTCCTTGCCGTCGAATTCGACAATGACGTCGCCAACCTTGACGCCGGCTTTCTCCGCCGGCCCATCCTTGGAAACATTGGCCACCAGCGCGCCGTAGCCGCGCTCCATGCCCAGGCTGTCGGCGATTTCGGGCGTGACTTTCTGAATTAGCACGCCCAGATAACCGCGCGTCACTTTGCCTTTGCCACGCAGCTGCGGCAGGAGTTCTTTCACCAGATTGACTGGGATAGCAAAGCCAATCCCGATGTTGCCGCCGCTGCGCGTAAAGATCGCCGTGTTGATGCCAACCACTTCGCCGCGCAAGTTGATCAAGGGCCCGCCGGAATTGCCCGGGTTGATCGATGCATCGGTCTGGATAAAATTATCATAGGGCCCAGCGTTAATGTGCCGCCCCTTCGCGCTGACGATGCCTGAGGTCACGGTGCTGTCGAGACCAAACGGGTTGCCGATCGCCACGACCCATTCGCCGACTTCAAGTTTATCGGAGTCGCCCAATACAGCCACGGGCAAGGAGGTCTTGGCTTCGATCTTGATCACGGCGATGTCGGTCTTGGGGTCACGGCCCACCACCTTGGCCTCATGCTCGCTGTCGTCGGACAGCTTGACGACGATCTTTTGGGCATTTTCGACAACGTGATTATTAGTAAGAATGGAGCCGTCGCGATCGATGATAAAGCCCGAACCCGAACTGCGCTGGCGCTGCGGTCCGCGCGATCCGGGCCCGCCCGGCCCGCCGGGTCCACCAAAAAAGCGCCGCCAAAAATCATTGAACGGATCTTCTTCACCGAACGGGCTGCCAAAGTCCTGTCCGCCACCGCCGCGGCCTTCGCTCACAGCGGTGGTCGAGATATTGACAACCAGCGGCTTCATCCGTTTGGCCAGCGAAACGAAATCGGGTAGCCCGCCACGAACTTCTGGCGTTGCCGCCTCGCCCATGAGGTTGGCCCGGGTCGGCGCCAACCAGTCCAAGCTACCGCTAATGCCCAGGCCAATGGCCAAAGAAACCAATGCCACCAACACCACCGCTTTGGTGCTAAAGTTCTCACTCCACAGGTTTTTCAAGTTCATCGACACTCCTATTTCTGCTTCACCCGCTCCACGTACCGCATGCGCAAATCGAACAGAATATCCTCGATCAGCTTATCTTCATTGTGGGTCAAATTGCCTTTGGTCTTATCCTTGAGCATGGCGACAAGATCGATCATCTGTTTGGCCACCGGGATGTCCTGCTCAAGGTTACCGTTGGCCGGGTTGGGGATCTCACCCAAATGCATCAACGCCTGTGTGCTTAAGCTGACGACAAACGTAGAGAAATTAATCTCCGGCAACGGATCGTCACGGTGCGGGTCGGTTGCCGTGGTCGCAGTCGCGCTCGGTGGGGGCTGACTAGCGGCGGAAGCCACGGTCTCGGCGGTGTCTGCTTTAGCATCGCCCGAATCGGTAAAACGACGGCGATCCTGCACCGTGAACCCTTTTCCTTTGATCTCCTCTTCAGCCATAAAACCATCCCTTTAGAGCAAAAAAGCCTGGAAACGTCCCCGCGGCTGCTTCCAGCAGCGGATTTCCAGGCAGCATTAATCGACCACCGAGTTAGCCCCGCCGGTCACAGACTGTATACACAAGGTTTTTTGAGAACCGCAACTAAAATCAGCTAGCGAAATCGATTCAAACTCTAATCTGTGACCCCTAACCTTGTCAAGTTTAGGGAAACTTGAGTGGCGCAGCAAGCCGTCCTGGCGGTTAGCGACCAAGCATTCGAAACAGAGGATTCTCAGCGGATCACGGTCTGCTGCCTCAGCCGCGCGATGACCATATCAGGCGTTAGCAGTGTTAGGCATTTGCGATGGGGACAGCTCTTCATGACCGGCCCACTGCAGGGTGCGCATTCGACATGCAGAGATAATGCTTCCACGGCTCGCCCTCGCGGCGCCCACTGGGAGGGGTCCGACGGTCCAAACAAAGCCACCGTCGGTGCGCCCACGGCAGCTGCCAAGTGGCTCATGCCGCTATCGTTGCCGAGATAGCTCTCGCAGTGCGCCAACAATGCCGCGGCTTGGCCGAGGGTGGGCGAACGCAAGACCAGCATGTTCGATCCGTCGGGGCTGCCACGCTCCGCCTCCACCGGGCCCAGCAACATGAGCACTTGGCCCTTTTTTTCACGGCGCCACCAGTCGGCCACTACGGCGAAAGAAGACGCCGGCCAATTCTTCTCCAGCGCGCCGCTGCCCGGCGCCAGGACGAGCAAGGGCCGGCTACCGAGCCCATGCTCATTGGCGTAGTCATGCCACCAAGTCAATGCCGCCGGCGGCAACGGAATATTAGGAAGTGGTGCAGCCGCCGCGCCCGCAACACAAGAGAAGTAATAGTCTGCTTGATGTTGCGACGCTTGGGACGGACGAAAGGGATAAACGTCGCTTTCCGCGACCAGCCGGAGTTGCTCACGAAAGACCGGCTGGCCGCTTCCAGTCCACGAGTAAACCCTCCGATAGCAAGCAAAGAAATCGCCCACCCGGTCCTCCGCGGCTGCGCCGTCGACGAAGAGTCGAGCGATCTCCGGGCGTTCAATAGAATAGACTCGGATCTCTTCACGTACCAGGTCGGCGTATGCGTGACGGGCAAACACATCGAGCGGCGCTTGTCGCGCTAGATGATGTAGCGCGGGGAGCAGGCAAATGAAATCGCCCAACGCGCCCGGAAACAACACACAAACGCGCTGCGGAGTTTCCAACGAATGCGCCTTCAGAGGTAGTTTCATTGACAACGGCCGGACCAGAATATAGCATTAGTTGCAGTCCAGTCTAAGATTCCCCGCGGAGAAAGAGCGAAGTATCGTGGCCAGCAATAACGGTCATCGGTCGGTCATCGACCTCATCGGTACCACTCCCGTTGTCAAATTGCGCTGTCTCCCTGACAAGGACAGCGCCGAGGTGTGGGCAAAGTTAGAATCTTTCAACCCGGGTGGCTCGGTCAAGGACCGCATCTGCCTCAACATGATCGAGACTGCCGAGCGCGCCGCCAAGCTCAAACCCGGCGCGACGATTGTCGAGCCCACCAGCGGCAACACCGGCATTGGCCTAGCGTTGATCTCGGCAGTGAAAGGCTATCGTTTGATACTCACCATGCCCGACACCATGAGCGAAGAACGTCGCAGCCTGCTAGCAGCCTACGGCGCCCACTTGGTGCTGACGCCCGACACCAAGGGCATGGGCGGTGCGATTCACAAAGCCGAAGAACTCTTGCAGGAACATCCAGAATACTTCATGCCGCAGCAATTCAACAACCCGGCCAACCCGGAAATGCATCGCAAAACCACTGCGCAGGAGCTCTTGAAACAATTCAAACGCATCGATGCTTTTGTCGCCGGGGTTGGCACCGGCGGCACCATTACCGGCGTCGGCGAGGTGCTCAAAGAAAAGATGAAAGGCGTGCGCATCTGTGCCGTAGAGCCTGCGAATTCCCCGGTCATCTCCGGCGGCGAACCGGGCTATCATAAGATCCAAGGCATCGGCGCCGGCTTCGTGCCGGCGGTGCTCAATCGCCAATTGCTCGACGAAGTCATCGCCGTCAGCGACGACGACGCGACCCAATATGCACGGCGCTTGGCGGCTGAGGAAGGCATCCTCGTCGGCATTTCTTCCGGCGCCGCCTGCTGCGCTGCGCTGAAAGTCGCGCGCAAACTCGGCAAAGGTCATGTGGTCGTGACGGTGTTCGCCGATAAGGGCGAACACTATCTCAGCACGGATCTGTTTCACAACAAGCGATGGATGCAAAATACCAGCAACTAGAAGCGATCCTGCATAAAGCCCGGCGCGCGCTCATCGCCTTCTCCGCTGGCGTTGATTCCACCTTCCTGCTCAAAGTAGCTCACGACACACTCGGCTCCCGTGCCGTCGCGCTGACCGCTTCGTCGGCCAGCGTGCCGCCCGGCGAATTAGAATCTGCCAAAGCGTTCGTCCAACAGCTCGGTTGTCAGCACATCGTGCTCGACTCCCACGAGCTGGACAATCCCTTCTACGCGCAGAATCCGGTGAACCGCTGTTTTTTCTGCAAAGACGAGCTTTATCGCATCTGCCGTGAAGAAGCCGACAAAATCGGCATTGAAACCATCTTCGACGGCACCAATTTGGATGACTTGAAAGACCACCGTCCCGGCCTCAAGGCCGCCGAGCAGTGGCATGTGCAACATCCGCTGGTCGAAGCCGAGATGACTAAAGACGACATCCGCCGCTACAGCCGCGCGCTCGACCTGCCGACCTGGAATAAACCATCGAGCCCCTGTTTGTCATCGCGCTTCCCATACGGCACCGCGATCGATTTGGCGAAACTCAAACGGGTCGGCGCCTGCGAAATTTTTCTCAAAGAAAAAGGCTTCCGTGAGTTCCGCGTCCGCTACCACGGCGACTTGGCACGCATCGAAGTCGCGCAAACCGAACTGGACCGGCTTTTCGACAAAGATCTGCGCAGCGCCATCGTCGAGAAGTTCAAAGCCGTTGGTTTCAAGTACATCAGTCTCGACCTGCAAGGCTTTCGCAGCGGCAGTTTGAACGAAGGACTGAAGGTTAATCGCTCTATTTATTTGCGAACCAGCGGATCGTATTGATATCATCGACAAGTACTGACAGGAGGTTCAGTTATTCGAAGCGCCGAGTCGGTAAGCCTACGGGATCATGGCCCAAGAACTGAAAACCCTTCACGTTCTGCGGCGTTGGCTAAGTTGCGATCGAACGTCACGAACTCGAAACTGGTGGGATCGTGTTCCGCGGCGACAAGTGCGGCCCCAACTTGAAGCGCGTCTGCAGCGCGCAATGGGTGACTCTCGATGAGCCGCTCCGCCAATTGCCGAGTGATTTCAACGGCTGTCACTTCAGACCACTGATCCCAGGCTCGCAGCAGATCGCGCCGAGCCACACTCAAAGCAGCCGCGGCTTGCGGTTCTTCTCTGCGTCTTCTCGCAATCGCAGAAAGCAACTCCACCCGCGTAAGCGTCCAGACCACTATTTCGGAGTCTTGCCTATACCAACTCTGAACGCGAGTAGATCCTCGTTCGGCAATAAAAAGCGGAATAATCGCGGATGTGTCCCAAAACCTCACCAGCCACTCCGACGTTCATTCAACAGATCTTTCAGCACGCTTTCTTCGACCCGTGCCAAGGGACGTTTGAGCAACCAAGCACGATCACCTGACGAACCACGGCGAACAAGGCCTTTTCGTTCTAGCCGCGCGAGGCGCTCTTCCGGTGCGAGCAAAGCTCGCGACGAACCCTGCAAAGGAACGATTTTCGCCACAGGTTGGTTGCGATCCATCACCAAAATGGACTCGCCACTTTTAACCTGGTCCAGATAGCGCGAAAGATTATTCTTAAGAGCGGCGATTCCGGCTTTCTTCATATGGCTATAATAGCCATCAATAGGCCTGCGGTCAAACAGCGATGGCGAGGGCGCTCAGCGGTTGCACTGTTAAGCTTCCACGATCAAAGACCTCCCAGTCATTTCAGACGGTAACGGCAATCCGAGAAGTTGCATCACTGTCGGCGCCACGTCGATGGCCGTCCCTTCTTTTAGCTTGCATCTCTGGCGGGCTTCGTCGACGAGAATCACCGGGACGCGGTTGGTCGTATGCGCGGTGTGCGCCATGCCGGTGTCGTAATCGATCAATTGCTCGATGTTGCCGTGATCGGCGGTGATCACGACGCGGCCTTTCTTGCTGTGCACCGCGTCGACCACTTTGCCGAGACATTCATCGATCACTTCGCAGGCTTTCACCGATGCTTCGAAATTGCCGGTGTGGCCGACCATGTCGGCGTTGGCATAGTTGCAGATCACCAAGCCGACGTCCTGCTCGCGCAGGTGCTTGACCAAAGCTTCGGTCACGGGACGAGCGCTCATTTCCGGCTTCAAATCGTAGGTCGCGACATCTTTGGGTGACGGGATCAGAATTCTCTCTTCCCCTGGAAATTTATTCTCTTCGCCGCCGTTGAAGAAATAAGTCACGTGCGCATACTTTTCCGTTTCAGCAATGCGCAATTGCTTGACTCCGGCGCCACTCGCGACTTCGCCGATGATTTTTCTCACCTCACGCGGTGGGTACGCCATCGGCACTTTGATCGTTTCGTCGTACTGCGTCATGGTCGTATAAGAGCCGAGACCGATGCGGCGCCGGCGCGGAAAATCGCTAAACGCCTCATCGACAAAGGCGCGCGTCAACTCACGCGCCCGGTCGGCGCGGAAGTTAAAAAAGATGATGCTGTCGCCGTCGCGCACCAAACCATCGGGAACGTTGCTCGTGATCGCCGTCGGCAATACGAATTCGTCCGTGACTTTTTCCCTATAGCTGTTGCGAATCGCTTCCAAAGCGGAAGCTGCCTTGTTCCCCACACCTTCGGTTAAGCATTGATAGGCTTTCTCGACGCGATCCCAACGCTTGTCACGGTCCATCGCATAATAGCGTCCGCTGACCGTGGCGATTTTGGCATCGGGAAAGTTCTTCAGCTTCTCGTTCAGATCGAGCATGAACTGCTCAGCGCTGGTGGGCGGCGTATCGCGGCCGTCGAGAAACAGATGCAGATAAACTGTGCCGACTTTCTCGCGCTTGGCCATCTCGAGCAGCGCTTCCATATGCAGCTGATGGCTATGCACACCGCCGTCGCCTAACAGGCCCATCAAATGCAGCCGGCCACCATCGGCTTTAGTTTTGCGCATCGCCGCGAGCAACACTTCGTTGTGAAAGAACTTGCCCTCGTCGATGTCTTTGTGGATTAGCGTGAGGTCTTGATAGACGACCCGGCCGGCGCCGAGAATCATGTGGCCGACTTCGGAATTGCCCATCTGGCCGGCGGGCAAACCGACATCGACACCGGACATGGAAAGAGTCGCGGTCGGATACTTGCGCAAGAATTCATTAAAATTAGGCATCGCCGCGTTGGCAATCGCGTTGCCTTCTTTGCGCGGGTTGATGCCGAAACCATCGAGGATAATGAGGACCACTGGTTCAACTAGCTTGCTCACGGGAGTTTCCTTTCAAGTTGAATTATAGCTAGCACCAGGGACGTCGCCAAGCCTTTCTTTGGCGAGGAGAATGGAGGAGTTACGCTTCTTCAGCGCTTTGAAACTGTTCAGCGAGTTTGGAGTAAGCTTCTGGCAATTGCACCCGCGGCGCCTGGTCCCAAAGACCATCGAGATCGTAGAACTTGCGGACCGGTTCGTAGAAGACATGCAGCACGACATCGGAGAAATCCATCAGCACCCAGTGGCCGCGGCCGACACCTTCCACCGCCAGCGCCCGCTCGCCGTCGCTACGCGCACCCTCTTCGACACCTTGGGCGATGCTTTGTACCTGCCGGTCGGAGCGGCCCGAGCAGATGATAAAATAGTCGGCGATCGAAGTCAGCTCATTGACCTCCAGCAACACCAGGTCAACCGCCTTCTTCTCCAGCGCGTAGCCGCACAAACGAAGAGCCTTTTCTTTGGTGTCCATCTTAGCCTAGTGGTTAACGCTGCGCTCGATAAAGGCGATGCGCCTTAATGTATTTTCCCACCGAAGAGGGAATCAGGTAACGCACCGATTTGCCCCTAGCCACGAGGGCCCGAACTTCTGAGGCGGAGATCGCGATATCGGTCAACTCGATGAAATAGACTCTCCTGCCACTTTTGTGCACGTAGTTTTTCTGTTTTGGGTCATAACAAAACAGCCTGCGCACAGCAATGCCGGTGCCGCGCAACGGATCACTTTCCTTGCTGCCGGGGCGCGAGGTCACAATAAAATTACAGAGCGGAAAAATTTCCTTGTACTCCCACCAGGAACCGATCTCGCGAAAGGCATCCAAGCCGATGATAAAAAACAGCGAGTCGCCTTTGCCGAGATTGCCAGCGAATTCACGGATGGTGTCGACCGTGAACGACACTCCAGGGCGAGAGATCTCGACAGTAGAGACAGCGAAGCGGGGATTGTTTGCCACCGCCAGGCGAACCATTTGCAGCCGGTGGCGCGCCAAAGTCGTGGTCTGACCCCGCTTATGCGGTGGAATGGAAGCAGGAATGAAATAAACCCGGTCGAGCTTGTAGGTCTCGCTGACTTCCTCCGCGCTGCGCAAGTGACCCCAATGAATCGGATCGAAGGTGCCGCCGAAAAGTCCAATCCTCACGCCACACCAGAGAAGTAGGAATTATGAAAGCGGAAAGCGAAAAGCGGAAAACGGACATTGGGGAACGGCGACATTGGATTATTTTTCTGCGTCTGAGCCTTGCCGTTTTCCGTTTTCATGTTTCCGCGTTTGTTTCCTATTCCGAGTTTACTCTCTCACTTGGCCTTCGCCAAACACGATAAATTTCGTAGTCGTCAGCTCTTCCAATCCCATCGGCCCGAAGGCGTGAATCTTGCTCGTACTGATGCCGATTTCCGCGCCGAGGCCCAGCTCGCCGCCGTCATTGAAGCGCGTTGAAGCATTGACCATCACCGCCGAAGAATTTACACGGTCGATGAACTCGCGCGAGCGCTGATAATTAGTCGTGATGATGCTTTCGGTGTGCTCCGAGCCATATTTTTCGATGTGCTCGATCGCTTGGTCCATGTCTCTCACGACACGAACCGAAAGAATCAATTCGAGATACTCGGTCGACCAGTCTTCTTCGCTTGCTTTCTTGATTCCCGGAACGAGTGCAACGGTCTTTTCACAGCCGCGAACTTCCACCCCTGCGGCCTGCAACTTAGCCACACCGCTTGGCAAAAACTTCGGCGCCACCGCTTCATGCACCAACAAAGTCTCCATCGCGTTGCACACCGATGGCCGTTGCACCTTGGCGTTCAATGCGATGCGCTCAGCCATTGCCAAGTCAGCATCGGCATCGACGTAAACATGACAGACACCTTTGTAATGCTTGATCACCGGGACTTTGGAATTGGCAACGACGGCGCGGATCAGATCTTCGCCGCCGCGCGGAATGATCAGGTCGAGATATTCTTCTAATTGCAGTAATTCATGGACGAGCTGGCGATCGATGGTCTGCACGACCTGGATTGCGTGTTGCGGAATCTTGCTTTGGGCGCAAGCCTCGCTCAGCACCTGGCCTATCGCACGATTCGAAAACTGCGCTTCGCTACCGCCGCGCAAAATGACCGTGTTGCCGGACTTCAAACACAACGCCGCTGCATCAGCCGTCACGTTGGGGCGCGCTTCATAAATGATGCCGATCACGCCGAGCGGAATGCGCATGCGCCCCACTTGCAAGCCGTTGGGCCGGCGCCACATCTTGGTGACTTCGCGCACCGGATCGGGCAGCGCAAGCACGTCGCGCAGCCCTTTGGCCATCGCCTTCACACGGTTGGGATTGAGCGCAATGCGATCGAGCACTGCCGACGAAATTTCCGCCTTTTTTGCCGCGTCGAGATCTTTCTGATTTTCGGCAAGCAAAAACTCCGACCGCGCTTCAAGAGCGTCCGCCATCAGAACCAGCGCGCGATTCTTCTCCTCGGACGAAACCACCGCCAGCTTGCGCGATGCGGCCTGGGCGCGCTTGCCTAGTTCGACCGCTTCATCTCTCAATGAATTGCTCACGGGATTCCAACTATTGTCTTTTACGCTGACAAACTCCTCGGAGCCCTTCGACTCGGCTCAGGGCGAACGGATCAGAGGTTAAGAGCGTTGAAAAATCCGTTCATGCTGAACTCGTCGAAGCATTCTCACGAGTCTTTAGCAGCGTGCTGCCTATTGCCTTCTTGTAAGAGCACCAAATAATCGCGATGAATAATCTCGTCGTAGCCTTTATAGCCTAGCACTTCGTCAATTTTGCTTGTATGCAATCCCTTGATCTGATTCAACTCCGTCGAGCTGTAGTTGACCAGACCGCGCGCAAATTCTTGTCCCTGCAAGTCTAAACAACGCACGCAATCGCCGACGCCAAAGGCGCCGCGCACTTCCTTCAGTCCAGACGGCAATAAGCTCTTGCCCTTCTGCGTCACGGCCTCGTGCGCCCCTTGATCGACGACCAAATCGCCGGCCGGTTTCGGGTTATAGGCCATCCAGTGCTTGATACTGGCGAGCCGGTTGTCGTCCGGGATCACCAGCGTGCCGACTTCGTCATCGGAAAACACTTTGGCGAGCACGTTGGCTTGTAAGCCGCTGGTGATAATCGTCGGAATGCCCGCCGCCGCGGCTTTTTCCGCAGCGCCCAGCTTGGTCGCGATGCCGCCCGTGCCAAACTGGGTTTGGCTCGCCCCGCCGATGCGCCGCATTGCGTCTTTGATATCGTCGATCAATGGAATCAACTGGGCATCTTTGTGCGCCCGCGGGTCGCGATCATAGACTCCCTGCACGTCGCTGAGAATCACCAGCAGGTCCGCCTCCAGCAGCGTCGCCACCAGCGACGACAGATTATCGTTGTCGCCAAATTTCATCTCCTCGACCGCGACCGTGTCGTTCTCGTTTACGATGGGGATGATCGACGACTCCAACAGCATCTGAAACGTGTGCTTGGCGTTGATGTAGCGCTGCCGGTTGGCCAGATCGTCAGCAGTCAAAAGCACCTGTGCGACGCTCTTGTCGAATTTGGAAAAAGCCCGCTCGTAGAGCGCCATCAGCTTGATCTGTCCCACCGCTGCCAACGCCTGTTTTTCAGGAATCGTCTTTGGCCGCTCTTTGCGGCCGAGCCGCGTCATGCCCGCCGCCACGGCGCCTGAGCTCACGACCACCAGCGATTTCTTGTCGTCGTGCAGCGATGAGAGATCTCGCACCAAAGATTTGAGCCGCGCCTCTTCAATGCCATCGCTGGACGAAAGAATCTGGCTGCCGATCTTGACAACTACGCGGCGCGCGCGGCGCAGGATTTTTTGCTTATGCTCGCGCTGCGTCATATTCATTTTCGACCGGCTGCTGCTTCATCGTATCGAGCCTTCGTCCGACCAGATGCACCAATGCTTGCACGCCTTCCGTGGTTGCCGCTGAAATCATGTGCAGCGGGCGATCGGCTTTCGGCAGTTTCTTGGCAAACAACTTGGCCTTTTGCCTGCCTTCGGGCAGGTCAACTTTATTGGCAACCACGATTTGCGGCTTCTGAGCTAACTCCGGATCGAAGAGTTCCAGCTCGCGATTGATGATGGTCCATTGCGCTAGCGGATCGTCTTCGTCGATTTGCGACGCGTCAATCAAGTGAATCAACAGACTCGTGCGCGTAACATGGCGCAGAAACTTATCGCCGAGCCCCTGCCCTTCGTGCGCGCCTTCGATCAACCCGGGAATGTCAGCCACAACGAAGCTCTTGTGGTCGTAAGCAACCACGCCGAGATTCGGCACCAGGGTGGTAAACGGATAGTCGGCGATTTTCGGACGCACCGCCGAAATCACCGAAATCAGCGTCGACTTGCCGGCGTTCGGCAGACCGATAATGCCGACATCGGCCAGCAAGCGAAGCTCGATGTAAAGTTCTTTTTCTTCGCCGGGTAAACCAGGTTGGGCGAACTTGGGGCCCTGATGGGTCGATGTGGCGAAGTGTTTGTTACCTTTGCCGCCGCGCCCGCCGACGGCGACCACGGCACGCAGCCCCGGCTCCTTGAGATCGCCCAGCAATTCGCCGGTTGCCGCGTCACGAATGATCGTGCCCACTGGCACCGGGATCATGCGGTCATCGCCGCGCCGGCCATCGCAATCGCTGCCCATGCCGTGCTGGCCGCGCTTGGCTTCGTAGTGTTTTTGGTAGCGCAGATCGAGCAAAGTGGTCATGCCCGGCTCGGCGACAGCAATGACGCTGCCGCCATCGCCGCCGTTGCCGCCGCTCGGCCCGCCGCGCGGCACGAATTTCTCCCGACGGAAACTCACACACCCGCGTCCACCGTCGCCGGCTTTCACCTTGATTCGGGTTTCGTCGATGAACTTCATTACAGTCTGCAACCGCTGGACGCTGGCTTCTTAAAGCACAATACCATGAAATCGCGGCATTCGCCCGCGCTCGGAAGGCGGCCAGCCGGTCGCCCCTACGAAAAACATCCGACGCACCCCATTTATCGTTGAAGCCGCAGCCAAAAAAAAAGCCCCTTGCGGGGCTTTTCAGATCGTATCACGCCCAACTTATTGGGCCGGCAGGACATCCACTTTCTTACGGGTTTTGTCGTAGCGGCCGTATTTCACGATGCCGTCGGTGAGAGCGAAAAGCGTAAAGTCACGCCCCACGCCGACGTTCTGGCCCGGATGAATCTTAGTGCCGAGCTGGCGCACAAGAATATTGCCGGCGCGCACGGTTTCGCCGCCAAACACTTTGACGCCGCGCCGCTGCCCTTGGCTATCGCGCCCGTTTCTTGAACTGCCGCCTGCTTTCTTATGTGCCATGACTGACTCCTGAACTACGCTTCGATCGCGGTGATTTTTAGCGCGGTTTGATACTGGCGGTGACCCTGTTGCCGGCTGTAGCTCTTGCGCCGTTTCTTTTTGAACACGCGGATCTTTTTCGCCCGCACCTGACCGACGATCTCGCCGGTCACTTTGGCGTTGGCAACCAGCGGCGTGCCGATCTTCACGTCGTCGTTGCCGCCAACGAACAACACGTCGCCGAGCGTCACCGTCGCGCCGACGTCGCCGTCGAGCTTTTCGATTTTGACGACCTCACCCTCGGCCACGCGGTATTGCTTGCCGCCTGTTCTGATTACTGCATATTTCATAGTTTTTTCCCGGAATTTGATTGTCTAAAGGAAAAAACCGCCAAAGTCAAACAAATCGCGCCGGTGGGCAGGGTCCGCCAGCGGTGATGTCTCCATCTCTACCCAGAGATCAGTGCAAATGAGGTAGCACTTTCTCCGCGAAGAGCCGCATCGCCTTCAGCGTCTTTGCCTGGTCCAAACTGCCCGACGCAATGTTGAGCATGACCTGCTCCGGCTGCATCGCGTTGACATAGAACTCGATCTTTTCAATACACTCATCCGGCGTGCCCCAGACCGCCATGACGTTCGGCCCTTCGGCCGCGACGGCAGCTTTAGCCTTTTCCAGTGTGCAAAGTTTCTCGAAGGCCTCACGCGACGCGCTCTTCGTCGCATACGTGTGAATGGTTTCGGTCTGCACTGGGCGGCTCAGTCGGCCGCGCAAAAAGACATCCGCCTGCGACGATAGGGCGAGGGCGCCGTTTTCGATCGCCTCTTCGCGGCTGGCGGCGACGTGGCAGTGAATTCCTAGCACGACATCACTCTTAGAACCCGCCGGTAAATTCTTTCGGTAGGTCTCGGTCAAACCGCGCACGAGGTCGAATGGAATGCCGAGATAGCCCGGCTGCACCAGACCTTGACCCACTACGCCGGCAAACTTCGCACTCTCCGGCGTGGTCGCCGCCGCCGTGTAGATCGGCGGATGGGGCTGCTGCACCGCCGGTGGGCTCAGTTTGAAATCGCGCACCTGCCAATATTTTCCGTCGAGTTTTTCAACGTAATCGCCTTTGAACAACTCGATCAGCATGCGAATGCCTTCTTCGAACCGCGGCGCGCTTTCGGCCGGATTGACGTTCATGCGGCTGATCACCCACGGGTGGCCGCGGCCGATGCCGAGCATGATGCGGCCGTTGGTCAACAAATCCGCCGCGGCTACTTGGCTCGCCAACATCGCCGGATGGTGAATCGGCATGCTGATGATTCCGGTCAGAAAACGAATGCGCCGCGCCGTCTGCGCCGCGGCGACGTAGAGACCCAGCGGAAACGGCGAGCAGGAAAATAAATCTTTGCCAAAGCTCTCCGTGATCGAAAAGAAGTCGTAGCCGAGCTGATCGGCCAGCGCGATCTGCTCGAGCACTTCGGCGTAAAGCTGCTGCTCGGTTTTACCCGGATAGGAGAATTCGGTGAACAGGCCGATTTTCATTTTTACTACGAGAGGAATTCCGAGTTCCCTCGTCCTTTTGGGAGAGGGTTAGAGCCTGCCCCGGACCTGATCCGGGGCTGAGGCTGCTCGAAGCATGACAGGATCGTGCCACAAGTGCCCTCTATGCTCTCCCAGAGGGAGAGGAAGAAGAGACTATACTCAGCGAGTGCAGTAGCTGTTCTAGTTTTTACAGATCATTCCGCCGCACCGGCCCCCAACCCGTCGTCGAGATATCGATCAAATTGCCGTCGGGATCGGCGCAGCGGCCTTCAGCATAAGTGGCAATGCGATCCTTTGGCGCGCCGGCTGGATAAACTTCACTGATGCGCTTAGTGGTTTCCTGTGCATCTTCCACATGAAAACCGAAATGATAGAGGCCATCCGCATGGCCCGGCTCTTTGGGATCGTTGGCGTTAAGAATCGCTAGATTGACCTCGCCGTCGGACAGATGCACCGAGCCATTTTTCGTTCGATACATCTCCTTCATGTCGAAAACTTTTTTGTAATATTCCGCCAGCTTATCCGGTTGGCGCGTCAGTAAAGCCAAGTGGCGCAGCTTTGCCATAAATTGTTCCTCCGCGACAAAGAATTCAGTCAGCGCTATCACCGCGGCGGAAGCCTGTCAACGCAAAGATCGCGGCGCGCGCCGACCGAGCCGAAACAATGCTTGAACTTTCCTCTGCACCGGGCGATTGAGGTGAAACTCTGGAGGAGCGATGGTGCGACCGAACGGTCGCGTCTTGCATAAGGCGCGTTAAAGCGCAGGCCTCTTATTTTCACTCCGGAAGAGTTTCACCTCGATCGACAGCGCGTGGTTTCCACAACGCATGAATCAATCCGGTGTGAGGTATCTTAAAAATGCTACTTCCGGCGAGGTCGGATTGTGCTAATCTAACGGTAGTCGCGGAAGCAACGCGGTTCGCACGTAAACAGAGGCTGCGGTCGGACACTGACAGTCAGAGGCATCGCATCTTGAAAAGCCCAGAAGTCAAGACGATCATCGGAAATCTATCCAGCAAAAAGATCACCATGCCGGATGTCAATCTTGCACCGATGCCGGCTTTGGCTCCTCCCGGCGTGGTTCACAATGGCAAGAAAGCCGATGGCTACGGTGAGATCGATGTCTCCCGGGGATATCCCGATGTTCGGAGTTTCAGAAGGAAGTTCGGACTGGTGATTCCCGCTACGAATACCAGCATGGAGCACGATCTTTGGAGCATTATTTTCAAAAACCAAGGCCCACGCGGATTAAGAGGGATCGGCCTTCACACCACGAATGTTATTACGTCCAACCCGCGGTTGGAAAATGAAGAAGATCTGCTGGAGTACAAGAGCCCGTTCTTGGGTGGCCTGAAGTCGGCCGTCGATGCCGGTTTGTTGGCGCAGCCACAGTACATGATCATGGGCATGAGTCTGGAACATATTCTTGGCGGCATCGAAGCAATCCGGGCGCCCATGCTCGAGATCGAGGCGTACTCCGGCCTGTCTTGGGCCGCCTGGCATGATGCCATTTTAGCGGCATTGAAAAGATACCGAGCCAAGAGAGTCGGCCTTTTAACTCCGTTCGATAAGAAAGGAAACGAGTTTGCGACGCAGATGTTCGAAGAATTGGGCTTTGAAGTCGTGTCGAGTGTTGGCTTCTGCTGCGCCAATGCGCTTCATATCGCGCATGTTCCGGACTGGGCCAAGGAAAAAGCTATCGTCGAGCTCTTGGCAAATAACAAAAATAACCTGGATGCGGTGGTTCAATGCGGAACAAACATGAGCTTGATTGACGTTACGGAGAAGTTGGAGCCCGTGGTCGGGATTCCGATCCTTGGGATCAACCCGGTGACTTTCTGGTACGCGCTGCGGGAAAACGGATTCGACGAAGCTTTACTGGGCGGAGGGCGACTGCTGCAAGAGTTCTGAGGCGTCGCTGGCGCCCATTTGACTTAGCGCATCACGAAAGGAGGAAAATAAAATGCCCCTGCAACATCCAAATATGACAGTTGCGCATCGGCAGTTGACCGCGAAGGAGCGCCAGTTACTGGAGAAACCCGTGCTCGTTCATGTCGGCATCGTCTTGCCAGACGGCACTCCTCACGTTTCCGCGATGTGGGTCGACCTAGAAGGTGAGGATATCATTCTCAACACAGCAGAGGGACGGACCAAGGCCAACGTGCTGCGCCTCGGCAGCCCGGTCGCGCTCAGCGTCGTTGATTCTGAAAACCCCTACCGCAATCTCGGCCTGCGCGGCCGCGTGGTCCAAGTCGTTAGCGAGGAGGAGGGCGCCGGCGCCGGGATCAACCGCCTCGCCAAGAAGTATCTCGGAGTGGAAGAATACCCCTATCGCGCTCCTGGAGAGCGCCGGGTACAGTTCCAGCTGCGCCCGACGGTCGTCAGCGGTTGGGGAAAAGACTAGCCGCACCGGTTGTGCGAGCAAGGTCCGCATAGAAAGATGATCTGGCTTGAGGTTTACCGCGTGAAGCACTCTCAGGCCAGTCATCCGTGGCCTTCGCAAAACCGCTGCATCCAAGAACTACCCGCCGATCACCATCGTCGTGCCCACGCTATTCGGCGTAAACGCGTCAGGAAATTCTCGCGCGATCAAATGGGTCGCTTTCCAACCGGTGCAGTGCTGCGGCACGATCACGGCGGGATTGAACTCGCGCAGCGCTTGCACGGTGGGCTGGACAATCGGCTCAAAGATCGGCCCGGTGAGATGAAACCCGCCGATGACCGCGTGAATCTGCTTAACGCCGGTCATCTCCCGCGCACACTTCAAAGTATTGACCACACCGGCGTGGCCGCAGCCGGTCAGCACGACCAGGCCTTGGTCTTTGACGTTGATGACAATCGCCTGATCGTCGTGAATCCACGGGTCGGGCTGCCATTTGCCGTCGATCAGCGCGACTTGATTGGGGCTGCCTTTTTCAAACGCCGTAGTGCGGGGGATCTGTCCCGTCACCAGCGCGTTGCCGCCGATTAACATCGTCGGGCCGCGTTCTTCGACGATTTGCACGTCTTCCGCTTCCAAATCTTTCTTGCTCGGTGGAATGTGTTCCGACTCATGGCCGTCGCCGTGGACGTTCTTGCGCTTTAAATAGGCGTCAGGATGGAGCACGATCGGCACTCTGGGCCGGCCATAGCGTTTGATGAAACCCAACAAACCGCGCGTATGATCGGTGTGACCATGGCTCAGCACTACCGAGTGAAGCTCGTTGCCCTTGATGCCGAGCACGTCCATGTTGTGCAGCACGCCGTCCACGGTGACGCCGGTGTCGAAAAGAAAAGAATCCTTGTTGCCGCCCGAGTAGGTTGTTACGAGCATCGACACGCCATGCTCGGCGCGAAGTTGCGGCCCTTTGTGCGCGTCGCTGCCGCGTTTGTGCCGCTTGGCCACCGGTGTGTTGCCCATCAATACATCGATCGAGTTGTCCATCACGCTGAGAATTTCGACGCGATCGACGGTCTTGAGCGGCACGGTTGCCATAGCGCCTCCTACTTTACTTCGGTCTGGAATGGCTTCTTCAACATCCAGTTGACGATCTGCTCGACGGTTTGGTTTTCTTTACCGAGAAAGCCGTGCTGGCTGCGCGCATCGCAAGGGCCGGATTGCGGCGTGTCACCGCCAAAAACGGAGATCAACGGGTATTTTTCCGACAGCCGCGCCGCATCGCCGTAGGGGGTAAACTGGCACTGATCGCTGACGTGATGCGCAAACAAGAGTGGAACGCGAATCGTTGCGAAATCGAAACGACTGAGCCCGGGGCCGGGCTCTTTGGATCTCGGCGGCACGGCGCGAAATAGCGAGGCCGTCATTACGACGCCGGCGATCCGGGAGCCGAAGCGGGCTCCGAGCGCCGCTGCCGAGATTGTGCCGCGGCTCGTGCCGATCAAAAATAATGGCAGATTCGAAAAGCGCCGCTGCAAATCGTCGATCACAGCGCCGATGTCTGCGGCGTGCTCTTCGCCCAACCGGAACTCATCGCTCATGCCCCAACCGCTTTGCTGATCCGACGGCGCATCGATGATCGCCGCTCGGGCGCCATATTTGATAAATTCGCTGCGGCTGCGCACGAGAAAATTGCCGCTGTCAAATCTTGGCCTGCCGCCCTCGTCGCGCAGGCGAATCGCGCCGCCCGAGCCGGGAAAAAGCACGACCATCGCCTCGGTCCGTTTCGGCGCGCTGGTGAGAAAAAAAGACTGGGTCACATGGGGCCGGGTCGGCAGTGTAACAATCTCCTGCGCCACAGCGTTGCCGGCGCAATGGCAGACCCAGCTCACAACAATAATTCGCAGGAAATAATTCATGGGTTCCTTTGTGCCCCCTCACTAGGCTACGCGAAAGTTCAGCAAACCGTCAAGCATTATAACGGAAGAGATCCTAACTGAATTGACGGCGCCGCGCCCTCTGTAATAGCCTGCAGCGGAATCGCGGCCTCTGCAAAGGAGAACAGATATGACAAAAGTCCTTGCCGCGCTGCTTTGGATAGCGCTGCTCGCTGGAGTTGTGCACCCTCAGGCTCCCTACTATCAGGGCAAGACCATCCGCATCGTCACTGGCTATCCCGCCGGCGACGTTAACGACCTCTGGCCGCGGCTGATCGCGCGCCATATGGGCAAATACATCCTCGGCAATCCCAGCTTCATCGTACAGAACATGCCGGGGGCCAGCTCGATGATCGCAGCCAACTATGTCTATGGCGTCGCCAAACCCGATGGTCTCACACTCGGCTGGATTGCGCCGACGCTTTACTTCGATCAACTGGTCGCCCGCAGAGAGGTCAAGTATGACTGGGCCAAATACAGCTTCATCGGCACGCCCGCGCCGAGCGAGCACCATCTCTACATGCGCAGCGACAGCGCCTATAAAACCATCGAGGATGTGCGCAAAGCGAGCGAGCCGCCCAAGTGCGGCTCCGGCGGCGCAGCCGGAACTGGATTTTACTTTCCCAAACTGCTGGAAGAAACCGTCGGTGCCAAGTTCAATATCGTGCTTGGCTACCAAGGCGGCGGGCCCATCGACCTCGCCGTCGAGAAAGGAGAGATCCATTGCCGGGCCATGACCATCGAATCGTTCATGGCGCGCGAACCGTTTCACACCTGGAGGAAAAACAAATTCGTTCATAGCGTGGCCCAGTCGTCGCGCAAGCGCGACCCCCGGCTGGCGGACACGCCGACAATTCACGAGTTGATGGATCAGTATAAAACCAGTGAGCAGTCGCGCCGCGTCGCGACAGTGATTCTAGCCGGAGGATTCTTCGGCAGGCCATTGGTTGGGCCCGCCGGCATGGCGCCGGAAATTACCAAACAGTTGCGCGTTGGCGTGGCGAGCGCGCTCAAAGACCCGGAGTTGAAGGTCGAAGCGGAAAAACGCAACTACGAGCTGGAACCGGTCGGCGGCGAAGAAATGCAGCGGTTGGCCAAGGAAGTCATGAGCCAACCGCCGGCGGTGTTGGAGCGGATGAAGAAAGTGCTGGGCGAATGAGATCCATGTGTGAGGCATCTACATTTAAACGAGGCTTCAGCACGGAATCGAAGAATGCTTCGACAACTTGATGACCGGATAACTTACCCAACGCTTTTCTCTTTCCGTTCGTCCTGAGCTTGTCGAAGGACTCCGAGGGATTTCTCACGGGTTCTTCTCCAGCAACCTCGGCCCGTAGAGTCGGATCGAGTTATCCCACAAGATTTTCCGCTTGCTCTCGTTCGAGATCGGCTGCGCCTCAAACCACGGTAAGACTTTCTCCGGATCCGGTGCGTCGGGGTGCGGATAATCGGTGTTCCACACTAGATTGTCATCGCCAAAAAACTTGACGATGTCATCGAGCCCCGGTTCATCCGGATCGGCGGAGATCACGCATTGGCGTTTGACGTATTCGCTCGGCTTCATCGGCAAACCTTGACCCAAGATGACGCGCCGGCCGTGCGAGTGGTCGTCCATGCGCGGCAGGAAGAAATTGAGCCAACCGGCGTTGGCTTCCAAAATTCCCAGTCGCAGCTTCGGATAGCGGTCTAGAATGCCGGTAAACACGTAGTGCGCCAACGTGATCATGTTATCCATCGGAAAGCCCATGATGTGATCGAGGGCCGCAAACGGTCCTTCCTGGCCGCCGTGCACGGCAAGAGGACGAAACGGCGCGGCGCGCCGGTGGCGTGACTCGCCGTGGACAGAAATCGGAAAATCCAAGTCGCTGGCCATCTGCCACAGGCCATCGTACTCGGGATCGTGCAGCCATTTGCCTTCGGGCAACAGAGGGTTGCGCACCGAGACCGCGCCGAGCTTTTCCACAGCGCGGCGCGCCTCGGTAAGCATCATCGAGCTGTCGCTGGCAGGCAGCGTCGCGGTAAACTTCAAACGCGCCGGATCGGTGCTGCAATAGTCGCGGCACCAGTTGTGATAGGCGCGCGCCATCGCGGCACCGACGTCGGGCCTCTTCAGCGCCGTTTCCATGACGCGGTTGCCGTTGGTCGACAGAATCACCTGGATGTCCCAACCAAAGCGGTCCATGTCTTTCAGCCGAACCTCCGGCGACCACCAGTGATCATAGGCCACGCCGTACTTGTCTTTCATCCACTGATCGTGATGCGCGGGGATCGCGCCACCGGAATTGAGCGCGTCGTCCAACTTTTCGTCTTTGGCATAGACGTAAAAATTGCGCTGCATACCAATGACTTTCGGCACGCGATCTTTGTAAGCCGGCTCCAGGTAGCGATCCCACATGTCACGCGGCTCGTGATGATGCGCGTCGGCGTCGATGACTTTGAATCCGTTCCACATAGGCTCTCCCGTTCAAGGTTCGAAATTCGATCCCACTATTTGGAATCTGAAATCTGCAATCTGGAATTCAGGGCACTAGCGCGGCACTCGCCGCGCCAGTGCCCTGTCAATGCGTTTACCGATTCGTTCGGCCATTTGAAAAGTCTTGGCATCCTCGGAGCCTTTTGCCTCGGCAAACATCTCAGCCGTCTCTTTCTGCTTGCCCAGAAACGGCTTGGCGCGATGAAGAAACTCGTCGTTATACATCGCCCCCTGGGCAATCTTGAAACTGACGTTGGAAATGATTTTCGTTGTCGCGTGGCTGCCACATTGTTCGCATCTCACGGCTCGCGCAGCACTATTCACACTTGGCCAATAAGCCTCGGTCAGGCTTTGGCATCTTCTGCAACGGTATTCGTACAACGGCATAGGTGCTTTCGTCTTACAACGGGCTATTCACAAATTGCAACAACAGTGAGAACCGGCGACACACTTGAAGTGAAAATCTTGGACTTGAAACCGCGTGCCCTACGGCGGCAACGGCAGTGGTATCGGAAATGATTCTCAGTTTCAGTTAGCACGAGGTCTTCCGCTTTGGGAATTGTGCCGGAATGCGAGAATCCCGCGATTTGTCATCCTGAGCGCCAGCGAAGGATCTGCTTTTGCGCGCAGTTGCATGAAGCAGATTCTTCGCCTTTGGCTCAGAATGACGATTACGGCACAGTCTCCAAGGAGGAGGGGAGTCGGATGTTTTTATTGGGCTTGGAAACTGAGGTCAGTTCTTGCCAAAGATCTCTTGAAACTGCTTCACGTAGCGATCGAAGTTTTCGTAAACCTGCTCGGCGGTAAAAACCGCCGTGAACCCCTGCGCGAGTTTCGGCGGATCGGGTAAGACATCGATGCGATCGGGCACGCGGCGCTGCGCTCGGATCGTCTCCTGACCGGTCTTCGACAAAACAAAATCGATGAACAGCTTGCCAGCGTTCGCGCGCGGCGCTTTCGCCGACAGGCCCAGCGGATTCAAATTCGCGTAAACCGGATCGAGCGGCACCCAATCCACCGGCGCGCCGTCGCGCTTCAACGTTTCAAAGTTCTGCGAGTAAGCGGCCAATCCCGAGTTTACCTCTCCTGCGGCAATGAGCTGCGCCAACAAAGTTCGGCCGTTGCGGAGTTGCGGCTGCTGCTTAGCCAACTCACGCATGAAGACCAAACCCTTCTCCTGCCCCATGGCTTGCAGCATGACGGCAAACCATTCGTAGGCGGTCTGCACGATGCCCACTTGGCCTTTCCACATTGGCTTGAGCAAGTCGCTGTGCAACTTGGGCACGTTGTCGCGGCTGACGTGCCGGCTATTGTAGCCGAGCACCGTGTAGTTCGTGTAAACCGAAGTCCACGTCCCCTGGGGATCTTTGTGTCCGGTGCGAATAAACTTTCGCTCCGGCGAATCGTAGGCCGCCAACAGGCCGCGCTTTTTCAAATTGTGCGCATAAAAGCCGGTCGTGCTGACGATGTCCCATTCAAACTTGCCGGCCCGCGCCTCGGCGAGAATGCGCTCCATCAACTGCGCATCGCCGGCGCGATAAAACTGCGCGTCGATTTTTGGATAAATTTCTTTGAAGCGATCGATAATGCGGCGCGCGTCGGTCGCGCCGAGTGAGGCGTACCAGGTGAGTTTGCCTTCCGCTTCGGCTTTTTCTCTCCACTCCGAAGCATGTACCGAAGCAACAAGGGCGATCACGGCAAATGCGATGGCAATACTTTTTACGATCATGATCGCGCAACGACCGCGGGCAGGTCTCAGACCCGCCCCTACGGTTTTATGAAGCCGTGCTTCCTGAGAAATTGGAGCATGTGAGCATCGAAGGTTGCGGGATCTTCCAAACAGCAAGCATGCCCGGCGCCGGGGATCGTATGATGCACCGCCCCGGCGATGCGCGTGCTCATCTCTTTGCTGCGTTTGAGCGAGTTGTCGAACTCGCCGTTCATGATCAGCACCGGCATTTTAAGCTCGGGCAAGCGCGCGGTGAGATCGCGGTTCTGTAACGCATTGAAGATTTCGGCAATCGCTGGCGCGCTGAGCTCGGCGTCCATCTCAGTGTGCATGCCCAACAAATATTTGCCCAATATTGTCTGCGGAAAGTCTTTGCTCACCAGGTCGGTGAGATGCTGGATATGAAATTTCTCAACGCCCTGCTTCATGTAACCATCGATGCGGCTGCCGTAGCGGTCGCCCGGCATGCTGCTGCAGCCAACTAGAATCAGCGCTTTGAAAATCTCCGGATGGTCCAGCCCCAACTGCAAGCCCATGACACCGCCGACGCTGACGCCGGCAAAAACTGCTTCGCGCGCGCCTTCCTGTTTGCACACGGCGACCACGTCGTCGCACAGATCGTTCATCGTGATCGGCGTTGCCGGCTTGTCAGAATAGCCGTAGGCGCGCAGATCGATGTTGATCACTTTCACAAACGTCGAAAAGTGCGCCGCCTGGTACATGAACATGCGCCGGTCAAACGGGTTGGCATGCATCAAGACCAGCGGATAGCCTTCGCCCGAGACTTCGTAGTAGCTTTTGACGCCGTGGTTTGTGCTGTAGGGCATGGCAGACTCGCTATTGTTTCTTGGGTGCCGCTTTATCCCCGGCTTTCTTGATATCGACAACCTTGATGTCAAAAAAGAGCGTCTTTCCAGCCATCGGATGGTTGAAGTCGACGATTACGGTCGAATCCTTGATCTCATGGACGCGCACCGGCATCGGCTGCCCTTGCGGCCCGCTGGCCATCAGCATGGTCCCAACTTTGAGTGCCTCGGGCGGTAATTTGTCTTTGGGAACTTCTTGAAATGCCGCCGGGTTCACGGGACCATAGCCATCCTCCGGCTTTACCTGCACCTTTTTTTCCTGGCCAACTTTCATGCCGAGGAGTTCTTTATCCAAACCAGGGATGATCTGGCCGCTGCCCTTGGTAAAAACCAATGGCGGCTTGCCTTTGCTGGTGTCCATCACTTGGCCTTTGTCGTCTGTCAACGTGTACTCCATCGAAACCACCGAACCATTCTGAACCGCGACTCCAGACTCAGCAGCCGGCGCGGCACGATGGTCGACAAAGAACCAAAAGCCAACCACGATAAAGACGGCAAGCTTTAGCGTACTCACACAATTCACAAGACCTCCCAAGCGCACAAAAGTTTGCTTGAGCCTTCACGCTACGCGCTGCCGTCGCGGATTACAACACAGACTTCGACGGCTTGATGGTCCGGCAAAGTCGCACTATAACACGATAATCAATCCCCCAAGGAGAACCATCATGCACGGCGGACAAGCGATGTTGAAAGCGATCGAGCGAAGCAGCGTCGAATACATTTTTTCCTCTCCGGGTTCCGAGTGGCCGCCCATGTGGGAAGCGCTCGCGGAAGCGGCGGCGCGCGGCGCGAAGAATCCGGGATACATCAACTGCCGCCACGAAGCGGTCGCTGTCGCCATGGCTGCCGGCTACACAAAAGTAACGAATCGGCCGCAGGTCGTCATGCTGCACGCCACCGCTGGGCCGTTGAACGGCGCCATGACCATGCGCGCCGCGCTGCACGAACGCACGCCGATGGTCATTCTCACCGGCGAGATTGCTGCCTATGGCGAGAACACCAGAGTCGCCGATCCCGGCGGCCAATGGCTGCATGATCTGACCGATCTCGGCGGCTCGCCCGATTTACTCCGTAGCTGCGTGAAGTGGGCGGACCGCATTTCGTCCGCTGAACTGCTCGGTCCCACGATCGAACGCGCAGTGCGCATCGCCGTCGAGCCGCCGGCGGGTCCGGTGCTGGTTGGGATTCCGTTCGAGTGCATGATGGAGCAAGTGAACGACATCGACCACGGAAAGCCGAACGAAGTCGTGCGCGCTGCGCGCGTCGACGACGTATCGATCGATCGCGCGCTCAACATGATCGCGGCGGCGAAAAATCCGCTCGCGTTGACCGAACATGTCGGCGGCGACCCGGTCGCCGTGCAAAGGTTCGTCGAGTTTTGTGAGTTGTTCGGCATTCCAGTGATGGAGACTTATCGGCCGGCGTTCCTGAACTTTCCGCGCACCCATCCACTCTACCTGCACCATGACCCCAAAGCGGTGGAGGCTGCGGACCTGATTCTCATGGTCGAATCGGTCACGCCGTGGTACCCGGCGAGCAAAACACCGAAGAACGCAAAAATCATCAGCATCACAGAAGAATTTCCAGTCTCGCGTCTGCCCTACTGGGGCTACAACGTCGACCTCGCATTGGTCGCGCCGCCGGCTTCGACGTTCGATCAGCTGATCAAGAAGGGCAGCGCGTCAGAACAAGTCGCGGCCAATCGCAAAGAATACGCGCAGCGCGCAGCGCGGGCCAAAGAGCAGCATGAAAGCTATTTTGGCAAGCTGCATGATGAAGCCAAGAAACACGCGGCTGCCAGCCCGCTCGACCCGCGTTGGGCCATCCACGCGCTCGGCGAAGCGCTGCCGGCCGATTCCGTGATCTCCGAAGAGACCACCGTCTACCGCGGTTTGATTCAAGAAATGATCCCGCGCACTGACGCGCAATCTTATTTCGCTCGCATCACTGGCGGCCTTGGCGTCGGCTTGAGCTACGCGCTCGGCGTCAAACTCGCCATGCCCGAACGGCCGGTTTTCGCGCTGATCGGCGACGGCGCCTTTCACTACAACGCCGTGCCGTCCTGCTTGGGCGTCGCGGAAGAGTACGGCCTGCCGATCCACGCCGTCGTCTTCAACAACGGCCGCTATCTGTCGATGGAAACCAGCCTGATCAAATATTTCCCCACCGGCGCCGCGAAAAACACCGGCGTCCACTTCGGCGCCGAAATCGGCCCGCGGCCCGACTACCAGCACTACGCCAAAGCCCACGGCGGCGAGGGCGTGCGCGTGAGCGACCCGGGCGCCATCAAAGGCGCCATCGATTTAGCGATGCAGTGCGAAAAGGAAAAGAAACTGAGCGTGATCGATCTCGTGTTGAGCGATTTTAATCCACGGTAGTGGATTCAGATACATCACCACGGAGCACCTAGCCCGAATTATTCATGCGACCGGGAAAACCCGTGACACTGTGTCGATCGAAGTGGAACTCTGGAGGAGCGCAGGCATCAGCGCAAATCGTTCGGTTTGATTCGCCGATGCTGGGCATTTCTTCGACCTTTCCACTGCGATTCGCAGAGCAGGGCGACCGCCGGTCGCCCCTACAAGGCGGCGTCGAAGCGGATATCTGTTGCCTTCGCTCCGGAAGAGTTTCACTTCGATCGCGCCGCAGCGATGAATAATCCGGGCTAGGGCGGCACAGCCGCAACCGACCGGAACAATCTCTCGCAAAGACGCAAAGGTTCGGAGGGGAAATATTCACCACGAAGGGCACGAAGATCACGAAGGTAAAGGAAACATCAAAAACATCTGTAACATGCGCGCCCCCAGCAAGCTGTTGCCTGTTGCCTACCGACTGTTGCTTCTTCAATCTCCCATGCCTCTAACAAACTGCCTCATGCGCTCTGCCGGCGCCTGATCGTTGTATTGGCCATAGAGTCGTTGGCGCATCCGGTCCACTTCGCCGCTTTGCAAGCGCTCGTAGAGTTGGCTGCGCTTGCCGAACGGCGTCATCACCATGTCGGCGGCAACCGCCATCAAACGTAAATGTTCTTTCGTATCCTTCGCGCCACCGCGAAAATAGCGCTCGACGAACGGACCGATGTCTTTGTTAGATAAGTCCGAGGCACCGCCGCTCAGCATGAGCGTACTAGTTAACAAACCTTCCATCGTCCTCTCTGCCCGGTCGGAGGCTTCGATGCTGTGCACGCGGTAGGCCGCGCTCAGGGTCGGCGCCCAGGTGCCGCCCGCACTGCGATAGCCGGTCTCTTCGGCGACTTTCATGCAGCAGCGCAGGATTTCAATGTCCTGCATCAAGCTCGACAATAGGATCTGCGACGGCGCGGTCGTGTTGCGCTTGGCGATTTCCGTCAGCAACTGCGCGACACCGAGAAAAGCCTCGAGCTTGGTGATCAAGCGCAGCATCGTCGAGTACTGTCCCCAGGTGTGAATGTAGTTGATACCGGCCAAGAGCTTCGGATCTTTGTAAACGAAAATCCGCTCCCACGGCACGACGACATCGTCGAAAATCAACGCCGCATCGACCTCGTCGAAGCGTGTCGTTAGCGGTTGTCGCTCCGGGTCGGCGTGTTCGGCGTAGAGATCGCGGCAGAGGATCTTCAATCCCGGCGCATTCATCGGAATCGCAAAGGCTATCGCATAGTCTTGCTCGTTGGCTTCGCGCGGCCGGTTCGGGTAAACGATAACTTCGTCAGAGATCGGCGCCAGGGTTGCAAGCGTGCGCAGCCCACGCACCACCGCACCCTCTTTCTTCTCGCCGACGATATGTAATATCAGGTCAGGATCTTCCTGCGCGCCCACCGGCTTGGTGCGGTCGTAGTATTGATCCGTAAGCGCGTGAGTCAGGCACAAGTCGTTGCGGCTGACATAGCGATGGTAGGCACGAGCGTTCTCCGCCCACTGTTTGTTGGTCTTCTCGATAATAGTCGACCAGTCAAACAAACCAACGATTAGCTCAGCAACGAATTCGGGGTAGCGCCCCATCTGGCCAAACGTCGCCTTCGCCCAATATTCGATGTTGCGCCGCTTTAGTAAAAGCTCCTCGGCGTTCTTCGGCGGCAAGTAGCTGTACGAAATCCGTTCGCCTTCGTGATCCAGCGTCATGATATCGCGGCTTTTTGGATCGTGTTGTTGATCGTACAAGTCAGCCAGCGTTTTGATCGTGCCGGTAAAGCCCGAATGCGTCGTCACGTCTAAAATACGCTTACCGGCGTACCAGACCTCACGGCCGTCGCGCAGCCCTTTGATGTAATCTGCCCCTTTTCTTAGTGCCATTAAGACAGTCCCCCGAACAATTATGATTCCCCCCTTTGTAAAAGGGGGGGCAAGGGGGGATTTTCTTGCGCGCACAAACTACAAATCCCCCTCTACCCCCCCTTTTTCAAAGGGGGAAGTCAGATGCATTACTTCTTCAGCGCATCCGCATTCACGACATTGATCGGATTCCCCGCAGCGAATGCGGCCAGTTCGTCGATGATCGTCGTGTAGAAATTGTGATAGCCTTCCTCGGTGACGTAGCCGAGGTGCGGCGTGCAAACCACGTTGTCCATTTTGAGCAGCGCATGATTCGCCCCGACCACCGGCTCTTCCTCGTACACGTCAGTGGCGGCCAAGCCCGGCCGACCGCTCTTCAGCGCTTCGACCAATGCGCCGTCAGCCACCAATCCCATGCGGCTTGGGTTGACGAATAGTGCTGTCGGTTTCATGCGCTTCAAATCTGCTACTTTGACGATGCCGCGAGTGTCTTTGTTGAGCGGCAGGTGCAAACTGATCACGTCGCACTCGGAGAAAAACGCTTCGCGGCTGGCGGCAAATTCATAACCCGCCTCCGCGGCCCGCTTTTTGGTGGTCTCGCGCCCCCAGCAGACTACGCGCATGCCGAAGGCTTTGCCAACGGCGGCGACAATGCCACCGATTTTGCCAAGCGCGTAGATTCCCAACGTCTTGTCCCTCACTTCCACGCCGACGGTTGACTGCCATTTCCCTTCGCGGAGCTGCTTGACCTCGAACGGCAACTTGCGCAGCGAGCACAGAATTAGGCCCCAGGTTAACTCGGCAGTCGAATTCGACCGCCCCGAGCCGGCAGCACAGACGGCAACGCCCCTTTCGCTACAGGCAGCAACATCGATGTGTGCGGTGCCGGAGCCGGTCTGGCAA
Source organism: Deltaproteobacteria bacterium (assembly GCA_016874755.1). Taxonomy (NCBI): domain Bacteria; kingdom Pseudomonadati; phylum Myxococcota; class Myxococcia; species Deltaproteobacteria bacterium. Next base: position 48,017 of record VGTH01000009.1, read on the forward strand.
ATCACTTTCAAATTAGGCAGCCGCTCGATGACCGCGCGCGGGAAACTCGAGCGCTGTTGCGTCAGAACGAGGGCGTTGGCGTCTTTCAGCCGGTCAGCTAAACGCGCCGGATCTTTCTCCGTATCGGTGAACGCAACGATCTCATGCCCTGCAAGCTTTGCCACGGCTTTCTGCTTGCGAAACGCGTCTTGATAATCGTCGAGGATAGCTATTTTCATAATCTCTTCTGCCTTTCTGTTGACGTAGAGTTAGCGCCGTTGACTCGCTCACCACCGTGTGGCGAAACAATCTTGAACCGAGTGAGAACTTGAAACCCGAAACGCGAAACCCGGAACTGTTTCTTACTGGCATTCACGCGCCGCTGTCAACCAATGCCGCCCGCCTTGACAGCCTTCGCACGAGTGCGTTACATCGCGATACGTACATTGTTCGTGGACCGGAGAACCCATGCGTAGATTTTCGTCTAGTTTACTCGCGCTGCTTGCCGTTGTCTTGCTCGACGTTGCCGCCCATGGCCAAGAGCGTTTCCGAGTCGCCTACGGTGGCTTCAACGAAACTGCGAGTTCGATGTGGATCGGGAGCGAGCGCGGCTTCTTCAAGAAATACGGCATCGATGCGCAGATGATCCAGGTGCGCAGCGGCGCTTTGAGCATCGCGACCACTGTCGCGAAAGAAGTCGAAGCGGTCTGGGCTGCGCAGTCAACCATCCTCAGCACCGTCTCGGGTGGCATCAAGATGACTTGTGTCGCCGGTCCCGTCAATAAAATTCCCCGCAATCTCATGGTCCGCAAAGAAGTGCGCCATGCGGAAGATCTGCGCGGCAAAACCGTCGGCGTCCAAAGCATCGGCGGCGGCTTGTGGCTGCAGACGATGATCATTCTCGATCATCTGGGCGTCGATCCCGATAAGTATGGCATCAAGGTGCGCATCATCGGCGACGAAGCGACCATGGCCCAAGCGATGATAACCAACAATATTGACTTCGGCGTGATCACCTACGGCCTGAGCGAAACGCTGTACCCGCAGGGTTTCAAATCGTTGATCGATGCCGCTGAAATCACCGCACCTTACCAGGGGCCGGAGATCTGCGGGCTGAAGGAATCGGTCACCAGCCGCAACGACTTCTATCAACGCGTCACGCGCGCGCTTGCCGAGTCGGTCGCCTACATCCTCGACGATAACAACAAGGCGGACGTGACCAGGGTCGTGGCCAAGAATCTGCGATTGAACAAGCCCGAGGTCATCGAAGGGTCGTACCGAGTGCTGCGCAAAATGACCACGCTGGACATGGCGCCCAACGCCGCAGCGTTCAAGTCGGTGCAGCGCATTTTGGCGCGCATCAACCCGAAGATCACCCAGGTCGATCTCAATGAGGTGATCGACACGAGCTTTGTGCGCAACCTGGAGTCGACAGGCTTTCTCCCCGAGCTGAGGAAAAAACTGAAATAGCGAAAATGATCCGACCGATCGGCCGGATCGATAGGATCCGTCAGATCTCGTTAACAAACCGGAGGACCAATGGGCCAACTACCAAGCCTGACGCGCGAGCAACTCTCGTCGGAAAACCAAAAACTCTGGGACGGCATTTACTCCGGGCGCACGCCTGGCGGCGGCCCCTACGCGGTGCTGATGCACTCGCCGCAGATGGCTGCGCATTTCTCGGCTGTTGAAGACCATTTCCGCAATCACGGCAAGCTCGACCCGGTCGACAAAGAGCTGATCATTCTCGCCATCGCGCGGGCCATGAACGTGCGCTACCCGTGGAGCCGCCATGAGATTCGCGCCAAGCAAGTCGGCATGCGCCCGGAAGCGCTGGAGACTTTGCGCGCCAACACGCATCTCGATGCCTTGAACGCGCACGAGCGCCTGGTGGTTGAAATGACCCGCACTCTTTTACATGAGCGCAAGATGCCCGATGAGATGTTCGCCCGCGTGCAAAAAGAGCTCGGCAATGAGCGCTTGGTCGAAGCCGTCGGTTTGGTCGCTCACTACAATTTTATCTCGATGGTCGCGCGCACGTTCGACCTGGACGCGCCGCCGGGGACGGTGACTTTCTAAGCAGGTGAGAATGGGAGCCGTTCATATCGTCAGGGCGGGCGCGATGAATCGCGCCCCTACTCCGAACTTTGCGTTCTTTGCGCGAGAAATTCCGGAGCGCTTCCTTCTCAGCAGCTCCGCAGCACCTGCCCCGCAAAACTCCCCGTGTGCGTGCCGTTTTGCATCATCAGCTTGCCGTTGACGATCGTCCAGTGAACGCCTTTGGCGTGTTGAATGAAACGCGGCGCACCTTCGGGGAGATCGTTCACACGCTCAGGTTTTTCTTGATCGATGGTCGCGGGATCGAAGACGAAGACATCAGCTGCCAGACCGGCGCGCAAGAGTCCCCGGTCGTGGAAGCCAAAGACCGACGCCGGCATGAAAGTTAGTTTCTTAACCGCTTCTTCTAACGGCATAACACCGCGCTGGCGCACCCAATAGCTCAGCAAAAAGGTCGCGTAGCCAAAGCCCGGGTTACCGTTGGCGACATGGGCACCGGCATCGGACTGCCCGAGCAGCACATACGGACTGCAAAAGATCTCTCGCACGGCCTTCTCGTCCCCTTGGGTAACAGAATCTTCGAAGACAGTTTCGAGCTCTTCGCTCAGGGCAAGATCGAAGAGGGCATCGACATCTGACTTGCCCTGCAAATGGGCAATTTCGGCGATGCTTTTGCCTTGATAGTTCTGATTCCAACTGGTCTTATTGACGAACACTAAATCCCAGCGGCGCGAGAAGTTAAGCCGGAATTTGCGATCGCCGACCTCACCGGCAAGCCGCGCCCGCACGCCGGCATCGCGTAGCTGCGCTTTTCGCTCAGCCAGCGGCAGCAGCATCACGTTCTTCCAACTCGGCAGTGCATCGAAGCGATCGCCTTCTTTCAAATTCCAACGCCTGATCGCTAATCTCGTCGAAGTCATCGCATAGGCCGCCGCGCCGCGGCGCACCCGCTCTTCGACGTCGTCCAACTGTTTGCGCCACAAATCAGGATCGCTCCAGCGATGGCGGATGCTTTCGCCGATCAATGGCCTGCCGCTTTCTCCAGGAATCGCGTCGTACCAACTCTTGAGCTGAGCAACATGCTCCGGCGTCGCAAACGCGCCGTGGGTAAGCTGCACGACGCCGCGATGGCTCTCGCCGAGTGCGCGGCTCAGCTGCGCGATCTCATTTAAATCCGCGAAGCGGCTCGCCACCGGTTTACCGTCTTCACGATAGTGGGTTTGATTGGAATTGGTCGAGAAGCCGAACGCACCGGCCTTCATACCGTCGCGTACAAGCTGCGCCATTTGGTCAATCTCGCCCTCGTTCGCAACCCGTTCGACGGCGGCTTCACCCATGACGTACTGGCGCACCGCGCAGTGACCCACCAATGTTGCGACGTTGACTGCCAGCGGTCGCCGCTCCAAAGCGTTCAGATATTCACCATGGGTCGTCCACTCCCACGGAATGCCGGCTTGCAACGTGTGGCGCGGCATCGCTTCCACGCGCACGAAAGTACCGATGAGCGCATCGCGCCCCTCAGGTTTGCAGGGCGCCAGCGTCAGGCCGCAGTTGCCGGTGACCACTGTGGTCACGCCATGTTCGCTCGATGATGACGCGAGCGGGTCCCACATGAGCTGCGCGTCGAAGTGGGTGTGAAAATCGATCAATCCAGGCGCGACAGCAAGGCCGGAGACATCCAACACTTGCGCTGCCGATTCGTTGACTCGGCCGATCGCCGCAATGCGGCCGTCCTTGATTGCCACGTCGCCAACGAACGACGGCATGCCGGAGCCATCGTAAATTCGCCCGTTCCTCAAAATTAGATCATGCATAGCGCCTCCGTGGAGGGATGATTGGAACCGGCGCAACTATAGTCCGACGCACGAAATCGCCGCAAGCGAATTATTTGCAAGGCTTCAATGTATCCATGAACATCGGATGGCTCGAATCCGTTTGCTCTTAAGGTTATACAAACAGAAAGAGCATCGAGCGGTACTTGCACCGATAGCGAAAGGCAATCCGAAGGAGAAAAAAACCAGAGTATTCGCGGGTTGGGAACTAACCCCGCCCTTTGGAAACCCCACTTCGAAGCGTGGGTGCATCGACAAGGTCAGGAGATGACCTTGCTAACGCATGGCAACGGCTTTCACTTGGTTGTAGTCAGTCCAGCCTTGCAAAACCTTCAAGACACCATCTTGCACCAATGTCGTCATGCCCTCGGCAAGCGCGAGCTTGTGCAACTCAGCCACCGTGGCGCGGCTGTGGATCCATTGCTTGACCCTTTCCGTGTTGATCAGGAGCTCGTGCAGTCCAATGCGACCACGGTAGCCGCTGTCGCGGCAGGCAGGACAGCCTTTGCCACGATATAAGAAAAAGCTCTCATCGTATGCGATCTCTAACTTAGCGAAGGCTTCTTCGCCGTAGCCGTAGATTAAGGCATCGTACTCATCCCGGGTCGGGTGATACTTTTCCCTGCAGCTCTCACAAATGCAGCGCGCCAGCCGTTGCGCCAGCACACCGAGCAGCGAATCGGCAAAATTAAACGGGTCAACGCCCATTTCCGGCAAGCGAGTCACCGTTTCCACGGAACTATTGGTGTGAAGCGTCGACAACACTAGATGCCCAGTGAGCGATGCCTCGATGGCCACATCGGCAGTTTCACGATCGCGGATCTCGCCGACCATAATAACGTCCGGGTCGGCGCGCAAAAACGCCCGCATGGCGGTGGCGAATGTGAAGCCGATTTTGGAATTCACCTGCACCTGGCGCAGCCCCGGCTGCGTCAACTCCACGGGATCTTCCGCCGTCCAGATCTTACGATGGGTTTCGTTGATAGCACTCAGGGCTGAGTGCAGCGTCGTGGTTTTTCCCGAACCGGTGGGACCAACGCAGAGAATCAATCCATAGGGCTTTGCCAAGATTGTGCGAAACTCACGGAGGTTGCGCGCGATCATGTGCAGTTCGTCGAGGGGCAGCGGTTTTTCCGCGGTGAGCAGCCGGAGCACAACGTCTTCGTTGCCTAAGCCGGCCGTGGGGATCGTCGCGACGCGCAGCTCGATGCTGCGGTCGCGCAGGCGGAATTTGATCTTGCCGTCCTGCGGCTTGCGCCGCTCGGCAATGTCGATGCCCGCCATGATCTTAAGCCGCGATACCAGGGCGCGACGATACGCGGACGGGACCCGCAGATATTCAAAACAACGGCCGTCAACGCGGAAGCGGATCAACGTTTCAAGTTGCCCGCCCTGCGGCTCGATGTGAATGTCAGACACCCCCTGTTTTGAAGCCTCCGAGATGATCTGGTTCACCAACCTGACGACACCGCTGTCGTTTTCGTTGACCAGAACCTCTTCCTTAACCTCTTTCTGTTCATCCCAATCGGCTTCCTCCAGTTGACCCAAGATCGCGCTTAGGGACTCGACCCGTGCTTTGCTCTCCGCTGGCCCGTTGATTGAATTAATGTACCTCAAGATATCGTCGCGCAATCCAACTCGGCGCTCTATCTCTTTGCCTGGAAACAGGCGCTGGATGTCTTGAACCTTTGTGTGCGCATAGGGATCGTCAAGCAACACAACGACCGATTTGTCCGTCACCCGCAGCGGCACCCAGAAGTTGGCTTTGAGATAGCTCAGGTTGACACCGCGCAATTGCTCGCGGGCGACAGTCTGCTTCTCGTCAAACTCCATGAATGGACAGCGATAGTACACGCTCAGCGCCACGCCGATTTCCTTGCGGCCGACGCGGTAGCGTTCCATGAGAATATTTTCCACCGGGACGGCCATGCGTTGCGCGTCTTTTTGAGCGGCATCAACCTCCGCTTGCTGCAAACGCCCAGCTATGACCAAAGCGTCGAACTTGCCGCGCGGCTGTTTCGCACCGTTGCCGTCGCTTTGTGATTGCTCATAAAGTGCCCGGATCAACGTGGCTTCATCGATCAAGCCCTTCTCCATCATCACCGCGCCGAGCTTTTTACGCGGGTTCTGTTTGCGCTGATGTTCGAGGGCGTCTTGAAGTTGTGCCGCGTTGATCAAGCCCAGGTGCGCCAACAGCTCGCCGAGGGGAATGCGCTTATGGTGCTTCATCAATACAGTGCCAAGTTGCTGCGTCGAAACGAAGCCCAGCGCGACGCAGACCTTGCCCAGTGGCATCGTCGGACATTCTTTCTTCTGTGCCTCGAGTCCGCGGGCCAGCTGTTCTTTGCTCAAGAATCCCTCACGAGCCAAGATTTCACCGATCTTAGGATTGCTTAATGGAATCGTCTGCAACATGATTGTTCTGGAAATGCTCGCGTGATCAGAGTTCTCTCAAATCATTTCATCGGTAACTGATGCCAAAAGCTTAGCATGGCGGCTTGGGGCTCCATGCTTTTCATGCGAGATGTTAACCACTGTCGAGACTTTGACAGAGGCTGCGATCAACAAACCTGAAAAGGATTTTATGATTTCGATCATTCGGGTATTTGGGAATTTTCTCTGCGCGCTCGCAGTGCCGCTGTTGTTTGCTCCTGCGCTCGTATTCGGCGCCGAGTCACGTCCCGGTTGGCAAGCCGATTGGGACAAGACGGTGAAAGCCGCCGAAGAAGAAGGCGGCCTAAACATCTATATGACCTCCGCCTTTGAGTCAGTCTTTCGTGAAGCTTTCCAAAAAAAATTCCCCAAGATCAAAGTCTCGACGGTCGTTGGCCGCGGCTTTCAGCTAGGGCAGCGTGTCATGAACGAACGGCGCGGCGACAAATACATTCCCGATCTCTGCATCACAGGCAACATCACGCCGCTGACGGTTTTCCACAAGGCAAAAATCCTGGAGCCGATCAAACCTTTGTTGGTTTGGCCCGAAGTTGTGAACGAATCGGTCTGGTACGACCGCAAGCACAACTACAACGACCCGGAGGGGCGCTACATTTTTGTCTTCGAGGGCACGCCGCGCGCCGGCGACATCACTTTCAATACCAAAATGGTCAATGCCAACGAGATTCGCTCCTATTGGAATCTTCTCGACCCCAAGTGGAAAGGAAAGATCGTCACCATCGACCCGCTAGTTGCCGGGCCGATCAACACGCCGCAAATCTATTTTTATAAACACCCCGACCTCGGCCCGGAGTTTCTCCGCCGGCTCTACGCTGAAACCGACATGACCGTGGTCCGCTCCGACGACCAGTTGATCGACTGGCTCAGCACGGGTAGATACGCACTCGGGTTTGGCGCGCGCGACGTCGACAAGGCGATTTCCCAGGGGCTGCCGGTGAATCAGTTCGTTTCCAACCACATGAAAGAAGGCGCGTCGCTCGCCACCTACAACGGCACCTTGAGTTTCTTCAATCGCGCGCCTCACCCAAATGCCGCGAAGGTTGCGGTGAACTGGCTGTTATCCAAAGAAGGCCAGAGCATCTGGCTCGATCACAACGCCCGAACTTTCGGCCAATATGACTCCCTGCGCGAAGACATTGCCAAGGACAAAGTCCTGGATTCGGCGAAGCGCGTCAAAGGCGGACGCTATCTGTGGATTAAGACCGAATGGATCGAAGAGTTGGACACGATACGCGAGTTAATCAAAAAGGCACTGCCGGCGAAGTCTTAGGCTGAACTGTTCATGCGACGGGGAAAACCCATGGCACTCTGTCGATCGAAGTGGACCTCTGGAGGAGCGAAGGCATCAGCGCGAATCGTTCGGTTTGATTCGCCGAGGCTTGGTATATCTTCGACCTTTCCAACGCCATTCGCAGAGCCGGGCGACCGCCGGTCGCCCCTACAGGACGGCGTCGAAGCGGATATCTGTTGCCTTCGCTCCGGAAGAGTTTCACTTCGATCGCGTCGCAGCGATGAGTAATCAGGGTTAGGCTGCTAAAAACTTGCGACTGACTCGCGGCGAACGGATCGGAGATTGAAATCGTTGAAAACAATCCATTCATCTGGCTTGTCGAAGCATTCTTATGAGTTTTGCATCGGCCTGCTGGACACGCGATATTTAGACTAGGCGAAGGAATAATATGAAACACAGCACGGAAAGAATTTTAGTTTCCCACGTCGGCAGCTTGGCGCGCCCCAAAGATTTGATGGAAATGTTGGTGGCACGAAACGAGGGCAGAGCCTACGACAAAGCGACGCTCAGCAAGCGCATGCGCGAGTCAGTCGCCGAAGTGGTCGCAAAACAAATCGAGTGCGGCATCGATGTCGTCAACGACGGCGAACTCGGCAAATCGAACTTTTCCCGCTACACCAAAGAGCGCCTCGGCGGCTTCGTCGAGCGAACCGCCGACCTCAATTTCAAACCGACGTCAATTTTTGGCCGCGACATGAAAGAGTTCACGGAATATTTCAACCGTGGGGGCCGCACGGCCATCGGCCATCATGCGCGCGTGTTCTACGCGGTGGAGCCACTCAAGTATGTCGGCCAAGAAGAAGTGCAAGAAGACATCGCCAACTTGAAAGCCGCCCTCCAAGGCAAGAAATATGAAGAAGCATTCCTCCCCGCCATCGCACCCGGCACGATGGAGCATTGGATGAAGAACGAATACTACAAGACCAACGAGGAATATTTATTCGCCATCGCCGGCGCCATGGCCGAAGAGTACAAGGCCATCGTCGACGCTGGCTTCGTCTTACAGATCGACGATCCCGATCTTGCCGACGCTTGGCAGATGTTTCCCGACATGTCGTTGGCCGATTACCGCAAATATCAAGAGCTGCGCGTCGACGCGCTCAACCACGCACTCAAGGGTTTGCCCGAAGATCGCATCCGCTTCCACATGTGCTGGGGCAGCTATCATGGGCCGCACAAATACGACATGCCGCTCAAGGACATCATCGACATCATTCTCAAAGTGCGCGCAAGCTGCTATTCGATTGAAGCTTCCAACCCGGTGCACGAGCACGAGTGGCGGGTCTGGCAGGAAGTAAAACTTCCCGCCCGTAAAATGCTCATGCCCGGCGTCATCGGCCACTGCAGCGATTTCATCGAACACCCGCGAGCGATCGCCGATCGCCTCGTGCGCTACGCGAAGATCGTCGGCAAGGACAACGTCATCGCCGGCACCGACTGCGGTATCGGTTCACGCGTCGGCCACCCGCAGGTGGGCTGGGCCAAATTCCAAGCCATGGCCGAAGGCGCCCGCATCGCGAGCAAAGAGCTTTGGGGATAACCAAAAATGGGGTGATGGAGTATCGGAGTGATGGAGTGTTGGAGTGTTGGGTTTTCGGAACCCATTACTCCACGACTCCAACACTCCATCACTCCGGAATGCCTCGGTCAACTTGCCGGTGAAAACTTCATCAGATGACTTTGAGTCGTACCCACCCCAGCGGCGGCCTCGGTGCTGCTCTTGATGATGCTGCGCGTTTCCGGGCTGTAATAGTAAGTTGACGTGCTTGTACCGGAATTGGCACGGTTGGCGCGGTCAGTTTTCACAACTTATAGGCTTTGAAATCGCCCGCCGGCACGGTCACCTGTTCTATGCCAACGACATTCACCTCCACAGATCGTGATTGATCTTGCCGCGCGCCGGCAGGTCGGGTTTTATACTCGTAGCTCCACTTCTGGCCAACTGAAAGGGGGAACTTCAAATCCTGTCGTTGCTCGCTCCTGCCGATCCATCGCAGCGTCGTTTGACCTGGCCCATCGGCTTGTATCGGGACCTCTGTTTTTTGATTTCCCTCGATCTGAGAGATTCGCGGTTGCCCCTGCACGATCGTAATCCCAATAGTTTTCTCCAGCGTTGCGGTCGAAGAGACCAGCTGATTTTCACGGCTTATTTCAATCCGCCAAGTATCACCGTCCTTATGAACCCGGTGCCGATGCCACATCGTTGCCGAGAACAACATTGGCTTGAGCACTTACGAATAATCCCATCAACAGTACTCTCACGATTTTCATTGCTTTCTCCTCTCGCATTCGGTTAGTGAGCGCGCACAAAGTCATGCCGCTCATGCCAGTAATCACTGCCAACGTGCACTTACTTCACACGGACGCGTCGTTGCCGCGAAGCACTGAGCAAGAGCGTTGCCAACCGATGGGATACTGGAAGGAAAACTACAACTGCTTGATTTAGCGAGACTATGCGTGCAGTAGCGGAGGTAAAGTGTATTCGCTTTTCTATTTCTGCAGCCTTGGTTTACGTTGCTGACAACAATGAAGCCGCAACGGAGTCAACGATTGCGAAACAAGCTGTTTCACTATTTGTGAGGCAAGGTTTTCGCCCAAGCATCAGTTGGCGCAGCTCGCGGGCGACCGGCTGTTTGAATGCGACTTTCTATGCGTCGGAAAGCGAGCAACTAGACAGGGTTCTAGGTTTGAGCAACGGGCTCGATCCCGAGTTCGTCGCCAAGACCGCGGTCTATTGCCGCGAGCAAAGCCTCATGAAGGACATGCCGGCGCTGTTGTGCGCGTCGTTGTCGACTCGCGACACTGAGTTGATGCAGGCAACCTTCGTTCGTGTCATCGACAACGGCAAGATGCTGCGCAACCTCGTGCAGATCCTGCGCTCTGGCGCCGTCGGTCGGAAGTCTTTGGGCACGGCGCCTAAGCGTCTGGTGCAAAGCTGGTTCGACCGTCAAGATGAGAGCGACTTGTTCCGCGCCGCCATCGGGCAGGATCCGTCCATCGAAGATGTGATCAAGATGGTGCATCCGAAGCCGAAGACTGAGGAGCAGGAAGCTCTGTACGGCTACCTGTTGGGGCGTTCGCACGATGCTGAGTCGCTGCCGGCTGTAGTTCGTGCGTGCGAGGCTTTCAAGGCGGGTGATACCACCGAGGTTCCCGACGTGCCGTTTATGAAGTTGACCGCGGTGGACTTGAGCGATTTGGCTTGGAAGAAAATCGCTGAGCGCGCTTCATGGCAGACCACCCGCATGAACTTGAACACCTTTGCTCGCCACGGCGTATTTGCCGATGCGGCTTTGGTGGAAAGGATCGCGGCGCGCTTGCGCGATCCGAAAGCGATCCGCAAGGCGCGGGCATTTCCGTATCAGTTGATGGTGGCCTACACCACGGCCGATGCAGCAATTCCTGGAGCGATCCCCGAGGCGTTGCAGGACGCCATGGAAGTGGCGATCGCAAACGTGCCCTGCTTCGCCGGCAAGGTCTACGTCTGCCCGGATGTGTCGGGTTTGATGTCGAGCGCGATCACCGGCTACCGCAAGGGTGCAACCAGCGCCGTGCGGGCGATCGATGTCGCGGCGCTGGTCGCCGCCGCGGTGGTGCGCAAGAATCCGTCGGCGGCGGTCTTGCCCTTTGAGCAGGACGTCGTGCCGTTGGCGCTCAACCCGCGCGATAGCGTGATAACCAATGCGGCCAAGCTCGCTGCCATCGGCGGCGGTGGGACCAACTGCAGCGCGCCGTTGGCGCAGTTGAACGAGCGCAAAGCCAAAGGTGATCTGGTGATCTTCGTCTCCGATAACGAGGCGTGGATCGACGCAGGCCATGGCCGCGGCACAGCAACGATGGCCGAGTGGCAGCGCTTCAAGGCGCGCAACCCGGCGGCAAAGTTGGTCTGCATCGACTTGCAGCCGTACGCCACGACCCAAGCGCAGGAGCGCGCAGATATTTTGAATATCGGCGGCGGCTTCTCGGATGCGGTATTCGACGTGATCGCGCGCTTTGCGCAAGGTTCACTGAACGCCGATCATTGGGTCGGTGAGATCGAAGCCGTGAGTTTGAATTAACTTTAACCGGGGCTGAATGCAGTCGAAACTACATTTGCGACATGTTCTGTCTCGACGACAAACTTGTCAGCTCCGATAAACCCAGGGCGACCCACCGGTCGCCCCCACGAAAATCGTGGCGCCGAATGCTGTTGGGATTACATCACAACCCTAGTACGGATGTCTCAACAAAAACTTGTCGGCCCAGAAACTTGTAGGGGCAACCGGCGGGTTGCCCTCAGGGATGCACGTAGCGAATGCCGAAGATAACTACATGGGTCGCGGGTTCGACTCCCCCTGGCTCCGTCAAACGGGCCATAGCTCAGCGGGAGAGCAATGTTTCCTTCAACAATTTGTCGCCACTAAATGCGGTTAGAAAGAATGGTGCGAAAAGCGATAGAATATTGAAACTAGCGGCGAATGCCGAAGCAACTGCATGGCCTCGCGGGTCTTCGGGTGCAAGTCCTGAAGCGCAGTCAACTGCGCTAGCTCAGGACAGAGCAACGAGAAAACGCTTCTTCAAGAACTTGTCGCCGCCCGTGGGGGAAATATGTCAGAGAGCAACTACAACCTGATTCAGCCAGAGAATGGCGTGCCCATCAAGGCCTGGACCAAGGGCGTCGCCATTGAAGGTTCAGCGGAGAAGCAGCTGCGCAACGTCGCGACCATGCCGTTCGTCTACAAATGGGTGGCGGCGATGCCGGACGTGCATTGGGGCATCGGCGCTACTGTAGGGAGTGTGATCCCCACCAAAGGCGCGATCATCCCAGCCGCCGTCGGCGTCGATATCGGCTGCGGCATGATGGCGGTGCGAACAACGTTGAACGCCAGCCAACTGCCAGACAACCTGCGCAGCGTGCGCTCGGCAATTGAAAAGGCGTGCCGCACGGACGCACCAACAACGGGCGCAAGGGCGACCGCGGCGCGTGGGGCGAAATCCCCAAGCGCCAGATCGGCGTGTGGCGCCAGCTCGAGATGGGCTACAAAGCGATCACGGAAAAGTATCCAAACTTAGATCGCGGCAATGATGTGAATCACTTGGGCACCCTCGGCACCGGCAACCACTTCATCGAAGTGTGCCTGGACGAAAGTGACCGGGTTTGGTTCATGCTCCATAGCGGGTCACGCGGCGTCGGCAATCGCATCGGGACCTTTTTCATCGATCTGGCGCGCAACGATATGCGCAAGCATATCGCGAATCTGCCGGATCGCGACCTCGCTTACTTCGAAGAAGGCAGCGAGCACTTCGAAGACTATGTGGATGCCGTGCACTGGGCGCAGGAGTTTGCCATGTACAACCGTAAACTGATGATGGAGCAGCTGGTCGAAGCGGTGGAAAATTGCCGCGAGCTGCCGGAGTTTTCACTGACTGAAACGGCGGTGAATTGCCATCATAACTACGTCGCCCGCGAAGAGCACTACGGCCATGCCGTGTTCGTCACCCGCAAAGGCGCGGTGCGCGCCGGCAAGGGCGACATGGGGATTATCCCCGGCAGCATGGGGGCGCGCTCGTACATCGTGCGCGGCCTCGGCAATCTCGAGAGCTTCGAAAGCTGCAGCCACGGCGCCGGCCGCGCCATGTCGCGCAACGAAGCCAAGCGCCGTTTTACGATTGACGATCACATCAAAGCCACTGCTGGCGTCGAATGCCGAAAAGACGCCAATGTTATCGACGAAACCCCAATGGCGTACAAGAACATCGACGATGTCATGAACGCGCAGAAGGATTTAGTCGAGATTGCGCATACGCTGCGGCAGGTGGTGTGTGTGAAAGGATAGGCTTGAGGCGCGAGTTGAAAGGATGAAAGATGAAAGCGGAAGTATGAAAGAAGAGTTCGGACAATTCCACCTTCATAATTCCGCTTTCATAATTATTTATGTTGGTTATCGACGGTTCCTACCACGAAGGCGGCGGGCAGATTCTGCGCACCGCGTTGACGCTCAGTCGCGCGACGCGCACGCCGTTTCGTATCGAAAAGATTCGCGCCGGTCGCAAGCGGCCGGGGCTGTTGCGCCAGCATCTGGCGGCGGTGAGGGCCGCGAGAAGGTCTATTTGCCGGTGCTACACCGTATCGGCACGAACATTCAATGCGAACTGCTCAAGGCGGGATTCTATCCGGCAGGCGGCGGCGCGATGACAGTTGCTATTCAACCCGCCGCTCAGTTGAAATCGCTCGATCTGACCCAGCGCGGCCAAGTGCGCCGCAAGCTCGCGCGCGCGCTGGTGGCCAACCTGCCGCGCAGCATCGGCGAGCGCGAGCTTGCCGTCATCGCTAAAAAGTTCGCGCTGACGCAGGACGAAGTAAGAGTCGAACATGTTTCGTCACCGGGTCCGGGTAATATCGTCATGTTGGAAATCGAGAGCGACCGCGTCACCGAGATTTCCACTGGTTTCGGCGAGCTCGGCGTGCGTGCGGAAACCGTAGCGGAACGCGCCTGCGCCAAGGCGCGGCGCTATCTGGCGTCGAGCGCTCCCGTTAGCGAGCATCTGGCGGATCAGTTGCTGTTGCCGTTGGCCTTAGCGAAAGGCGGCGTGTTTACCACCCTGCCGTTGTCAGCGCATACCAGGACGAATATCGATACGATTAAGAAATTTCTCGCGACCAAAATTCATGTCCGCGAAGCCAGCGCGGGCACCTGCTGAGCTAGGAGAACCCATGCCGAGAATCGCGTTAGATCTAAACAACCTCGATGATCTGAAAAAAGTAAGCCCATTGGCGTCTCGGCCCCGGACTCGTGCCCGGTCAGCCCAACGAAGGGTTGGTCGCGCAGCTTTTGAATACGCCAGCACGTCTGCCTGAGTACGACGATTCGAGGGTGAATAAGTGCAAGGGGAAAGGCTACCGGACAGAGCCAGGACAAAAGAACTAACCCTCGCTGGGTGATCGATTATGCTGATCCGACGGATCCGACCGATCGGTCTGAAGGTTCAACCCGACACGCTACCCGCCCACACTCAACCCCATCAGCGCCAACGCGGCGCGTCCGCCGATACCGTAGGGGTTGCCCATGGTTTCCTGCATCTCGAAGTGATTGAGCCCTTCGCCAACCAAAAGTTCCACCGGTTTGCCGGCGGCTTTCAGCGCTGCGGCGAAGTCGCGGTTTTGGCGCTGAAACTCGGGCGTCTCCTGCGTGCCATAGGCGAGTGTCACCGGACAGTTTAGTTTATCGAGATGGCGCTGCGAGCTGAGCTTCTCTTCCACCTCGTCGGTGAATTTTACATACTCGCTGCGCTTGGACATGCGCACCGGTTTTAAGTCGTACATGCCGCTGACGCACAAACCGCCTTTGACGATGTTCGGCGGCAAACCAAACTCTTTTTGCCAATCGGTGACGAGTATGCACCCGGTGAGATGCCCGCCCGAGGAGTGGCCCGACAGGTAAATTCTATTTGGGTCGCCGCCAAAGCTCGCCGCGTTCTTGTAAACCCACGCCACGGCGCTGCGCACTTGTTGCGCCATCGGCAGCAAATTGCCGCCGGCGTCAGCGATCTGAACGAAATCTAAAATCACGTAATGCGCCCCCGCGTTGACGAACATCTCCGCCGCGAAAGCAAAATCCCTCGCCGCGCCATTGCGCCACGCGCCGCCGTGGGTAAAAACCATCACCGGCGCATTGGGCTTTTTGGTCTTATAGATGTCGAGCTTCTCGATTTCGCTCGACCCATAAGCGCGCCGCTCCGGCGGCATGCGCTTCAACACCGACTCGCTGGCGACTTTGCGCCGCAATGCCAACAGCGGTTGATTCGGTGCGTAGACGGTCTGGTCGTAGGCGTCGTCTAGTGCTTTCTGATCCATGTCCAACCAAACGATTGGACCTTTAACCCGCGTTTCCGTAGCTGTGCCGGCCATCTTTTTCTCCGTGTCAGACTATTGCCTATTGCCTACTTTTCTATGCCATAAAACCGCTTGGCGTTGGTCGCCAGCACCGCGGCTTTATCCGCCTGATTGATATCGTCGCGCTCCAGGAAGAACGGCACCTAGGTCACGCCGCCTTCGAGAAAGCCGACGCGCAATTTCGGAAAGCGATCGAACACGCCGTAGGACAACATCGCTGCGGCTTGGGTCATGAGGCCGAAGGGATGGCCTAAAGCGTGCACCGGATAGTAAACTCCAATCGAGTCCATGCCCAAATGCTGCAGCGCGCACCGATCGAGATCTCTTTCGCTTTATAATCGGCTTCTATTTCCGCCACGGCTTCGCCCAAGTCCGGGTTGCTCGCCGACAAAGAAACCTGCTGCTGCAGGCGCTACGGCGGGTATCGATTCTTTCTCGCCGCCTTCTAGATAATGAAAATGAATGTGATCGAAGGCAGGAAAAACTTCTTGGCGATTGCCCGCCGGCATGAACTTCGAGATTTCGTCCATGTGCGGCCGGTCGTTGACGTGGCCGTCGGCGTCGATGATTTGCATGGGGCGTTCCTTTCGTAGAATCTCTCCGCCTATAACAAGTCTCGAAGCGAGCGTCTAGTTGAAAATCTTACAAATTACGCGATAATCGAAACATTCCACACAGCGGAGCCCAATGCATGGCGCAAGCTAAAAACAAAGCAGAAGTAAAGCTACAACAGTTGATCGCCGGCGCAAAGCAAAAGAACATCGAGATCCGCACTGAGAAGTTGCTGCGGGAGATCGGTTATAGGACTCATAGCGGGCGCTGCAAGGTGCGCGGCCAGGACGTCATCCTATTGGACCGCGACGCGTCGATCCACGACCAGATTGAATTTCTCACCACCGTACTCGCCGAGAACGCGCCCAACCAAAGCTAACGTGGATGGGCTGACGGTTTGAACGGCTTGAACCGTTGGAACGATTTGAACGTTCTTGTAGTTTAGTGGACGCGGATTTTTTTGGCGGCTTCGATGCCCAAGGAGAATTCGTCGGCACCGACTTTGAGCGTCATCATGCCAAGAGATGGCGCGACATCGACGACGTTGACTCTGGCTCCCGGCACCAGGCCGTGATTTTCCAAGAACCCCAAAAGCCGCACGTCTCGTTCGCCACCTTCGGTAATGAAATCGAGCTGAACTTGCTGTCCGTCGGACGCTTCGCTTAGCGGCACCGTCTTGGGAAGCTTGCCGGAACCGGTACCGGGAATCGGATTGCCATGCGGACAAGTGGTCGGGTTGCTTAATAGTTTGGCCAAGCGCTCTTCCACCTCTTGCGAGATCGCATGCTCAAGGCGATGGGCCTCTTGATGCGCCTTGACCCAGTCCAGACCCAACAGGTCGGTCAAGAAGCGCTCCGTCAGAAAGTGGCGCCGCACGATTTTCTCAGCGACCTTGCGGCCGTCTTCGGTCAGATGGATTTCTTTGCGCCGGTTAATGGTCACGTAGCCTTCACTGGCAAGGCGGCGCAGCGTGGCGAATATCGTCGAAGGCGAAACTCCGGTCTCGGCGGCGATGCGCGCGGCGATCACCGGCTGGTTTTCATCGGCCAGTTGGTAGATCGCTTTGAGGTAGTCTTCCAGCGCATGGGTGATTTTGGGCGTTTCCACGGTATGGGTGCATGCTATTTGAGGAACCCGTCAAGTGCAAGAGAGTCATCGAAATGTTATTTTTCGCCTGGGCGAAAGTCTCGGCAGCGCCGTATCTTTTTTGCCCTCGCGTCTGGAACTCTA
Source organism: Deltaproteobacteria bacterium (assembly GCA_016874755.1). NCBI lineage: Bacteria > Pseudomonadati > Myxococcota > Myxococcia > Deltaproteobacteria bacterium. Next base: position 65,286 of record VGTH01000009.1, read on the forward strand.
ACGTGGATTTAGATAATAAACGCGAAACCCACTATGGCTGTCATCCAACTCGATAAGATTACGAAACGCTTCAACGAAGTGTTCGCAGTCAAAGGCTGCGATCTCGAGGTCGCGTCGGGCGAGATCTTGGCTCTGTTGGGCCCATCGGGGTCCGGTAAGACGACCTTATTGCGGCTGATTGCCGGATTTGAAAAACCCAACGACGGCAAGATCGTCATCGGCGACCGCACCGTCGTCGACGTAGCCCAGAGCATTTGGCTGCCGGCCGAAGCCCGCGGCGTTGGCATGGTGTTTCAGGACTATGCCCTGTTTCCCCATCTCACCGTAAGTCAAAACATCCAGTTCGGCCTAAATCAAAAAAACAAGGCGGAAAATCAGGCCCGCGTCGCCGAGCTGCTGCGCGTCACCGAGTTGCAACCCTACTCCGAGCGTTACCCGCACGAGTTGTCCGGCGGCCAACAGCAGCGCGTCGCGCTGGCGCGTGCGCTGGCGCCGCGCCCGCCGGTGGTCTTGCTTGACGAAGCGTTCAACGGCCTCGATCCGGAGCTGCGACCGCAAATGCGCAAAGAAGTGGCGGCGGTCCTGCGCCAGATGAAAACCGCTGCGGTGCTGGTCACCCACGACCAGGAGGAAGCCCTCGGCATGGCCGACAAAGTAGTGGTGATCCGCAATGGCGAAGTGCAACAGGTGGGATCACCGGAGGACGTCTATCACAGCCCGGCGACGGTCTTTGTCGCTAATTTCGTTGGCCATGCTGATTTCATTCCGGGTGTGGTCGCCAATGAACGGGTGCAGACAGAGTTCGGCGAATTTCCCTGCGGCACGCGTGTCGCTAGCGGGCCGGTGCAAGTGATGATTCGCCATGAAGCGGTCAACGCCAAACCCGGCGGCGTCCTCGCCACGGTTGAAGAACGCGAGTTTCTCGGCGGCGAAATCCTTTACCGTCTGCGCCTCCCCTCCGGCGCGACGGTTCATTTCGAGCAACGCCGCCCCGTGCACTGGCCAGTCGGCCATCAGATCGCCATCGAAGTCCATCTGCCCCACGCCGTCGTCTTCCCCGAGCCTCAATAGGCAACAATTTCGCCTGAGTTTGCGCTCGTAGGGTGGCAGCTTCGCCGTCAGCCCATACCTGCGCCATGAGCTTAAGTGCTAATTGACAAAGCCCGATGTTTTGATTATACGAAGATTTATAATTTGGTTCGCAGCAAATAGAGTTTGCCGAATTCGCATTCATGTTGACAGCGGGTAGCAACATTGAAACTGAGCTAGGCCAATCGGAGGAATCTTGAAACCCTTTTCGCGCGCGAAATTGTTGAGTTATGCACTGACACTGGCGCTGCTTTCGTGGTCTGCCGTGGCCCAGACGCAGTCAAAAACTTTGAACCTCTACACCGCGCGCCACTATTCCACCGATGAGGCATTCTATAGCGGCTTTACGAAACTGACCGGCATCAAGATCAACCGCATCGAAGGCGGCGAAGACGCCCTCTTCGAGCGCATCAAAGCGGAGGGCGCAGCCAGCCCAGCGGATGTTTTTCTCACCGTCGATGTCGCGCGCATCTGGCGCGCCGAGCAGGCAGGGATTTTTGAAGCGCTCAAGTCGGCCGTATTGACCAAGCAAGTACCGGCGCATTTTCGTGCCGCCAACAACACCTGGTTCGGCTTCTCGTCGCGCGCCCGAGTCATCGCCTACGACCGCAGCAAGGTGAGCCCCGGCGACATCGCGCGCTACGAAGACTTGGCGGGTCCAAAATGGAAGAAAGAAATTTGCACGCGCTCAAGCAGTCATCCTTATAACCTCTCGCTCATCTCGAGCATGATCCATCACTTAGGCGAAGACAAAGCGCGCGAATGGGCGCGCGGCGTGGCCGGCAATCTAGCGCGGCCGCCGCGCGGCGGCGACACCGATCAACTGAAAGCGGTCGATGTTGGCGAATGTTCCATCGCCCTCGCCAATCACTACTACTACCTGCGCCTGCTGCGCTCGGCCAAAACGGAGGACCGAGCGCTGGTCGAAAGAGTCAAAATCGTCTGGCCCAACCAGAATGATCGGGGCACCCATCTCAATATCTCGGGCGGCGGTCTGCTCAAGACCGCGCCCAACCGCGATGGCGGAATTAAGTTTCTCGAATACCTGGCGAGCGACACCGCGCAGACTTACTTTGCCAACGGCAACAATGAATGGCCGACGGTAAAGGGCGTCAAGCTCGACAATCCCGCCCTGGAGCAGTTCGGCCGATTCCGCACCGATTCCTTACCGCTGGCAAAGCTTGGCGAAACTCAGGCGGCGGCGCAAAAAATGGCCGATCAAGTCGGCTGGAAGTGATCGTCCAGCGCAGCTAGCTCGCTATGACAACGCTCGCGGCCACGCTTCGCACGCGCGTTTTCAAAGAGGAATCCCTCAATCGCATCGGCGCACTCGGCTTCGTTTCGCTGGTCACGGCAGCGCTGGTCGTAGCCCCGATCGTCGCTGTGGTCTGGAATATTGTTCTGCCCAGCGAAGCGACCTGGTCGCACCTCGCCTCCACGGTCCTGCCGGAGTACATTCTCAACACTTTGTTATTGCTCGCGCTCGTCGCCGTCGGCGTGATCACGAGCGGTGTTTCAGTCGCCTGGCTGGTGACCAACTATCGATTTCCCGGCCAACGCATTCTCGAGTGGGCACTGGTCCTGCCCATGGCGATGCCAGCCTACGTCATGGCCTACGCCTACACGGATTGGCTGCAAGCGGCCGGGCCAGTGCAAACAACGCTGCGCGAACTAACCGGTTGGCGCGTGCGTGAATACTGGTTCCCGGAAATCCGCTCGCTGCCCGGCGCCGCCGCCATGCTTTCCTTTGCGCTCTATCCTTATGTGTATTTGCTCGCGCGCAGCGCCTTTATCGATCAATCGCGCAGCACCCACGAAGCCGCCCAGCTCGCCGGCTACGGCGTGTGGGGACGCTTTTGGCATGTGTCGCTGCCGCTGGCGCGCACCGGCATTGTCGCCGGCGCGGCGCTCGCGTTGATGGAAACCCTGGCCGATTTTGGCACCGTTTCTTATTTTGCCGTGAACACTTTCACAACCGGCATCTATCGCGCCTGGCTATCGCTCGGCGATGCGGTGGCGGCAGGGCAGCTGGCGACCTGCTTGCTGGTGTTTGTCTTTACCATGCTCGCCATCGAGCGCCGCCAGCGCGGCCGGGCGCGCTACGCCGGCAAGCGCAATCCCATGCCGCCGCAGCCACTGAGCGGCTGGCGAGCTTGGGGTGCTTGCGCTTTGTGCAGCGCGCCGATTGCGTTTGGCTTTGTCATTCCCGCGGCGATCTTGCTCAAACTCACGCTCACCAATCCCGAGGTACAGTTCGGCGCGCACCTCTACGGCCTGGTCTTCAATACCTTTATTCTCGCCGGCATCGCCGCCGTCGCTGCCGTCGCCGTCGCGCTCCTGCTCGCCTACGCGGCACGCACGCTGACGAGCCCGCTGGTGCACGGCGCCAATCGCGTCGCAGTCCTAGGCTACGCGCTGCCCGGCGCGGTGATCGCCGTCGGCATTCTTTTTCCGCTCGGGATAATCGACAACGCCGTGATAGCGTTGCTGCGCGAATACTTCGGCATCAAGTCCGGACTGCTGTTAACCGGCTCCCTGGTGGCTTTGATCTATGCCTATCTGGTGCGGTTTTTGACTGTGGCTTTTCAAACCGTCGAAGCCGGACTGACGCGCGTGACACCGTCGATGGACGATGCCGCGCGCAGCCTGGGCTTGTCGCCGGCACGCACGCTGGTACGCGTGCATGCGCCGATCATGCGCGGCAGCATGGCCACCGCGGCGCTGCTCGTGTTTGTCGATGTCATGAAAGAATTGCCGGCCACGTTTGCCATGCGGCCGTTTAACTTTGACACGCTGGCGATAGAAGCTTACAACTTGGCCAAGGACGAACGCATCGCCGAAGCGGCGCTGCCCGCGCTGGTGATGGTCGCCATCGCGCTGGTGCCGCTGGTGCTCCTGTCGCGCCAGATCGCGGCTTCCGCTCGACGCTCAAGGGAAAACATCCATTGAGATGAGATCACTATGATCAACCGCTCGGCCCGCCTGCGCTGCACACTTATTGTTTCGTTGCTGGCAATTCCTGTGCTGACCCATCGGGCGCTAGCGGCCGACGAACCACGCAAACTGGTGGCACTCCTCGACTACCTGGGCAGTGATTACAAAAACGCGGTTAAAGACGGCAAGATACTCAGCAAAGACGAATATCAGGAGATGCAGGAGTTCGCTAAGCGCGGCCAGGAACTGTTCAGCCAACTCAAGCAACAAGATAACGGCGACAAAGCCGGCATCCAAGCAGCGGTCGAAACCCTTGCCGCCCATGTCGCCAGCAAAGCCGATCCCAGCGCGGTTGCCGAGCTCGCCCAGAGCGCCAAAGACAAACTGATCGCCGCCTACAATATCGTACCGTACCCCAGGCGGCTGCCTGCGCTCGCCACTGGCAAAAAAATCTACGAAGAGAACTGCGCGCAATGCCACGGCGCCACCGGCAAAGGCGATGGGCCAGGGCGTGAGTCGATGAACCCTAAGACACCGCTGCCGGCCAACTTCACCGACCCGGAACGGATCGGCGGTCTATCGCCATTCAAAGCTTACAACACCACGACCTTTGGCATCGACGGCACCGCGATGGCATCATTCGCTGCGCTCAGCGAAGAACAACGTTGGCAAGTGGCGTTCTACATCTTCTCGCTGCGCTTCACCGAGGAAGCAGCCAAGGCCGGCGCGGCGCTCGCCAAAGCCAAGAATTTGCCGGCGGAGCTGCGCACAACCGCGGCGCTGGCGACCAGCGCCGACGAAATCTTGTTGGATCGATTGAAGGCGATCGCGCCACAGCAAGCCGACGCCATGACTCTGCTGGCTTACCTGCGTCGTGGCATGCTGGAAACCAAACTTGCCGATCCGCTGTCGATTGCCCGCGGGCTCATGCGTGAAGCTGTCGAACTCTACGGCAAGCGCGACAAGGAAAGAGCCTACCAGAAAGCCGTCGAAGCCTATCTTGACGGCTATGAATTTGCCGAGCCCACCTTGGTCGCAAAAGACGCCGCCCTGGGCCGCGGCATCGAGGCGCAGTTCACCCAGATGCGTAACGCCATGAAGCAAGGCGAGGCGGCCGAAGCGATCCAGAAACGCCACTTAGAAATCGAAGTCAAACTCGATCAGGCGGCGAAACTGCTTGCCAGCGACGATAGCTTTACAGGCTATTACGCCTTCGCCAACTCGGCGCTGATTATTTTGCGCGAAGGGTTGGAAGCGTCGCTCATCATCGCCGCCATCCTCGCCATGCTGAAAGTCGTCGGCGCCAGCGAAGTCACCAAATACATTCATCTGGGCTGGGTTCTAGCGCTGGTCGCCGGCGGGCTCACCTGGTTGGCGACCGAGACGGTGCTGACGCTCAGCGGCCAACACCGCGAGAGCATGGAAGGGTTCATCTCGGTGTTTGCGGCGATTGCATTATTCTACGTCGGCTATTGGCTGCACACCCGTTCGGAGGCGCGCCGCTGGCGCGAATTCATCGAGGACAGAGTCAAAGCCGGCATCTCCAGCCACCGCGTGCTCGGCCTGGTCGGCATCTCCTTCTTCGCGGTCTACCGCGAAGCCTTCGAGCTCGTGCTCTTCTATCAAGCGCTTTGGCTGCAAAACGAAACCGCCCATGGCGCCGTGCTATGGGGCTTTGCCGCGGGGTTTGCCGTTCTGCTGCTGGCGACATTTGCGATCCTCAAGCTCGGCATGCAGATTCCGCTGAAATATTTTTTCACCGCCACTGGCACGCTGCTTTACATTGTCGCGTTTATATTCGCCGGCAACGGCATCAAAGAGTTGCAGGCCGCCCAGTGGGTGCCAACCACACCGCTGCCAGCGCCGCAGGCGATCCCTTTTCTCGGTATTTATCCGACCATGGAAACGCTGGGCGCGCAGCTGATCATGTTGTGCGCTTTTATCGCCACATCTTTGTGGATGTCCAAACAACGGCAGATCGCTAGTCATCCTATCAAGGATACCCGATGATGAAGACCGACAAGTTAATTTTAGCGTTCGCGGGATTGGCCTTATCCATTGCCACCCAAGCTAAGGCGCACTATCTCTGGCTTGAGCGTGACGGCAACGGTCCGGCCAAAGCCTATTTCGGCGAATATGCCGACGATCGCCACGAGAAAGCCGGCGGCTTGCTCGACCGCTTTACCAATCTACGCGCATTCTTGGCCTCACCCAAAGATATGCTGGTCGTCGAAAAACGCAGCGAAGGATTTGACATCGCCGCCAAAGGCGCCGGCGATCTGCGCGCCTTTGATGACAGCATCGCCGCGCGCCCAGACAGCGAAAGGGGCGGCAAGACCCGCACGATTTATTATGCCAAAGCAGGACGCGCCGAGACCGCGGCTAAGTTAGATTTCGAGTTGGTGCCGGCGGCGGCCAATGGCAAAGATTTCACACTGCTGCTACGCGGTGCACCGCTCGCTAAGACTGAGTTGACGGTTTTCGCACCGTCGAAGTGGGGCAAAACTCTCAGCACCGATGATAAAGGCCGGGTCACGCTGCCCCTGCCCTGGGCCGGCCGCTACGTCGTCGAAGTCGTCCACTTCGAAGACAAACCCAGCGGCGAAGGCGATGGTAAGTACGACCGCACGCGCCACATCACGTCGATCTCGTTTACCGAGCCGAATGGGATGCGTTGGGTCGAGAAGCGCCGGTAATAAGGCCGGTCGCAAAGTGTCTTTAGTCGGAACAAAATAAACTGCATAAATTGAGCTGAACAACGTCACAAAGCCTAGCGGCCAACGGCACGAACCTAGAGCCCAATGTCACCAACGAGTGAACTGGGCTCTTTTGGTTCACGGATCGACGTCGCGCAAGGCAAAGTTGATGACGGCGCCGGTCCAGGCGATCCCAGCCAGTTTCAGCTCGTCTGGACCGCCGCCAATGGCACTTGCTTGCGCACCAATGCGACTAGCTGTGAGAGCAACGTGTCGGCCTCCTGGTCAGCCAGCATCAGCGCAACCGGATTGCCGGCGCAAAACTCCGGAACCCTCTTCACTGCTACTGACTACTGTAGGTGCTGGATTAGTCGGCGCCGCCGTCATCCGGCGCGAGCAGAACGCTCGCCTGAGGTAACTTCGCTCACAACGGCATCGGCCCGCGATCAACGGGCCGATGCCTTTCTTCGTGTGCAATAACCTTGAGCATTACCAAGAACTAGAAAGAAACCGCATTTTTGTCATCATTTGCAGAAGAGTGGTCATAAAAATTACAATCCCAATTTGAAAATTCACTATATGGCACAAGAGGTTAGATATTGGAAAAAATTGGTCGCAATAAAATGCAACAAAACTTTACACATCACTCAAGTACGAGACAACAAAAACATAGTTATTTCAAATACATACAACAAGGCGCAATAATTGCGTCAGAATGGTATAAATTTGCCAGAGCGGCCCCAGATTTCGGTGTTTGAGTCGCGTGTGGGCGTTGTTTTGTGTTCTAGCTGGTTATCTACGACAGACCAAAAACTGGAGTGTTAGATGCTGAAGAGGTTTCTTGGTTTACTCGCCTTAGTCTTTTGCTTAGTCCCTGGAACTGGCCGGGCAGCACCGATCTTTAGTGATAATTTTAATGTCGAAACTCTCGGGGTGAACTACAATTCATTCCTGCAGTGGACTGTCACCAATGGCACCGTAGACCTTATTGGAAATCCGAATTTCTTCGATTTACTCCCGGGCAACGGAAGATATGTCGACCTTGATGGCACTGCACGTGATCCAGGCGTCATGCGGTCGGGTGCATTATCTCTTGTGGCGGGCGTGACGTATGAACTGAAGTTCAGCCTCGCTGGCTCCCAGCGCGGAGACGCGCCGAATACAGTGACATACGGAATCGACCTCAATTCCGATGGGGCTTTGGAACATTTCGGTAGCCAGACTTTGCCGAGTGCTGCCAGTTTCAGCGTGTTCACTCTGACCTTCACGCCGGGAGCCAATACCAACATCGCGCGTATTCAGTTTGGTCAAACCGACGTCGGTGCCACGGACGACATCGGGCTCATCTTGGATAACGTTGAACTCAACTCACTTACCGCAAGTGTGCCAGAACCCGCATCTCTCCTCCTTCTTGGAGCAGCTGCCATCTATGGTTTGGCCCGGTGGCGTAGAAAACCAGTACGGTGACTATCTAAGGAAGAAGCTGACTGAATCGGGGCGTCCTTACAAAACATCCGCCTGATCCATGGAACCGTCCGCGTAGTACACGATAACGCGGAAGCGATTCGACGGATACTGTTCAAACCAAAAGTGGCCGTTGCCCTGACCGTCGTATTGCGTTGCGACAATCCAGTTGTAGCCATTGAACGGAGTTTCCCAAACGCCACCGGTGTCGCTCAGGATGGTCACCCTGCGGGCCTGGCCGCGCAATCCCGAAACGCTCACGTGGAAATCGGCGGCACCATTTGGAGCCGTCTGATTAACTCGTCCCACCTTGTCTTCGCCAGTGATACCTAAATAACTTGCCCGCAGCGGAGCGCTGCCGGTTACACCGCCACCTGTATTGCTGGCTTCCACGTCATCGTTGGAACCATCAGCGTAGCGCGCGATGACACGAAATCGGTTTGACGGATACTGTTCGAACCAAAAATGGCCGCTGCCTTGACCATCGTACTGAGTTGCGATGATCCAATTGTAGCCATTGAACGGGGTTTCCCAAACACCGCCGGTGTCGCTGACAATCGTCACTTTATTCGGTGTGCCGCGCAGGCCGGAGACACTCATGTGGAAATCAGCCTTGCCATTGCCGCTGGTCTGATTGATTTCCCCCACTCTGTCCTCGCCCGTCACTCCCAAGTTGATCGCCCGGAATTGGCCGCCGCTCGCTGCCGGGGCATTGCCCGCATCGGCTGTTGCGGTCGTGCCATCGGAATACCAGACCTGGACTCGGAAAATGCTGGAAGCGAAAGGCTCAAACCAGAAGTGTGCGTTACCTTGACCATCGTACTGGGTTGCGATGATCCAATTCTGTCCGTTGAAAGGGGTCTCCCAGATGCCACCGGAATTGCTTGTGATTCTCACCCTCGTTGGGGTCGCGCGCAGGCCGCCAGCCGCGATATGAAAATCCGCGGTTCCGTTGGGCGTGTTTTGATTCATTTTTCCAACCTTGTCTTCACCGGTGATGCCGAGATTGGTTGCGGTGATGACCGTCACCGGTTGAGGTATGGTGGGAGGCGGAGGGGGAGGCGGCGTGATAACAACCGGCGGTGGGGGAGGCGGTGTAACTCCAGAGCCTGCCGTCCACGGGCCAGGTCTCGCTCCGGTGGCGATCACCAGCTGATCGAACAAAACATACGTGTCCTCTTTCATAGCGACGCCGCTGCCGCCGGCAAGGACATTGAACCAGGCCGCCCGGACGCCCAAATTGTTATGCCCGACGTTGCGGAAATTGACATTGGTCTTTTGGTAGCGCAGCTCGCCGTCAAGCCAAGCCTCCATAACGCCGTTAGCCTGCCCGGGAGTGTTCATTTTCACGTGGACCTCGACTAAATACCATTTGTCATTGACTAAACCCGGAACCCCGTAGCCGCAGGCCGGCGTGGAGCCGTATGGGCCGCCACCGAAACCGTAGGTGCTAGTGCAGGGGCCGTTCATACTGCCGCGCCCATCACCATCCCAATAGATAGCTGAATAGCGGGTGCCGCCATTGACACCATCCCAGTACAGATAGGGGTACCAGCCAAAACGCGTTGTGGCATTGGGGTTGCCGCCTTCCGCGCATGGGTTGCGCCATCCGTTCGCCCCGACACCGCAGATCTGATAAGTCAGACGCAACGACCAACATTCCGTCCCACGGGTCGGCCCCTCGCCGCCATTGCCACACTGTTCGCTGGGCGTGTTCTGATAACCATTGGTTGCGTCGGACAGGCCAGGAAATTTTCCACCGCCGCCCTGTGGCGACCCATCGGAAGTCGCGTAATTCTCCGGGTCGAAGTTCGGAGCCAATTTCATATAGTAGCGCATATAGATTTCTTGTTGGGGAACGCATCCAAGCGTCGCGTGGCTGCATCCGCCCTGGCCGGGAATAATCCAGTTCTGCGCCATGTACGCGCCGCCACCGTTCCGCCAACTGTTCATGTTGACTTTAAGACAGGAGCCGGAGAGACAGCCCGTTGTGACGATCTGCGTACTGGCCACCGAGGCGGCATCCACCGGGTAGCGATAGAAACGCCGGCCGTCGAGCGCGCTTCCCGTGTCGCCTTGGTCGCGGTACCAGCCGCCTTGGTGCCATGTTGTGGACTCCCACGGCTCACACTTGAGAATATCCGCGCGGCCAGCGAGGCCGCCTTCGGACTCGCAGCCGGCAACCGTCTGCCCCCATCCATCTTGGTGCGTCACCAACGGCAGGCAAACCACCAGAGCCCCAAAAACCAAAAAAACTAATCTGCGGTGCAAACAAAAAACTTTGGCAGACATATCCATAGCTGTGATCGCTCCCATCTTTGTTTTGGCGTAAATGGCTCTTGCAGCGGCCCGAGTAGATCGGCCGTTTCCGGAACTCCTGCCATCGGGGTGTCGTCGCGGATAACGGCAGGACTGTCTCTCAGTAAAAGCTCCTGACGGTAGAATCCAATTAGTGTGCCATCATATCGACACTCGATAGTCGTTGCCCAATAGCGCCCACAAACGTACAAAAGGCTTCAAGACGACGATCAGCGCATGAACTTTGCGATAGTGGTGCAGGGAAAAATCTACAGGCGAACGCACCCAAATCCATCCACGACTCAATAAGTAGATAGACAAACAGCACAAAAAAGCCGGAGGCGGTAAACCGCTCTCCGGCCTTTCCGAGTTCTCGGTTGGAGACTAGGCGCGCTGCTGCGCCTGTTGTTGGGCTTCGCGCCGTCTCGCACGGCGGCCTTTTTTCGGCGCCGCGACTTTTTCCTCGGCACCGACCACCAGCTCGATAATCGAGACCGGCGCGGCGTCGCCGCGGCGGATGCCGATCTTGATGATGCGGGTATAGCCGCCGGGGCGGTCTTTGAAGCGCGGCGCGATGGTGTCGAACAGTTTGCGCACAACCAGCTTGTCTTGCACGATCGCCAGCGCCTGGCGGCGCGCGTGCAAACTGCCTTGTTTACCGAGTGTGATCACACGATCGGCCCAGCGCCGCAGCTCCTTGGCTTTGGCATCGGTGGTTTGAATTTTTTCTTCGCGCAACAGCGCCGTAACCAAATTGCGCATGAGCGCCCAGCGATGGCTGGAGTTGCGGCTTAGCTGCCGGCCTGACTTTAGGTGACGCATGGCTTAAGCGGTCTCTTTCTGCTGGGCGCGCTTGCGCGCGTCTATCTCTTCACGCGGCGGAAAGTGGTCGACCTTCATGCCCAGCTCCAAGCCCATTTCGCGCAGGATCTCCTTGATCTCGTTGAGCGACTTGTGGCCAAAGTTCTTGGTCTTGAGCATTTCCTGCTCTGATTTCTGCACCAGCTCGCCGATGTATTTGATATCGGCGTTTTGCAAACAGTTTTGCGAGCGCACGGAAAACTCTAACTCATCGACGCTGCGGAACAGATTGTCGTTAAGCGGAATCGACGGCCCATCGTCGCGCTTTTCGGCGCGCGGCTCGTCCTGAAAGTTGACGAAAATGCTCAGCTGGTCTTGCAAAATCTTGGCGGCGTAGGCCATGGCATCGTCGGGCTTGACGCTGCCGTCGGTGTGCACTTCAAATACGATGCGGTCATAGTCGGTGCGCTGGCCGACGCGCGCGTTGGTGACACTGAAGTTTACTTTGCGCACCGGCGAGAAGACCGCGTCGATGAAAATCGTGTCCACCGGCAGGTTTTCTTCCTTGTTGCGCTCCGCCGGCACGTAGCCGCGGCCCAGCTTGGCGATCATTTCCATTTCCAACTTGGCATCGCGCGACAGAGTGGCGATCTTATGCTCGGGGTTGAGCACTTCGATGGACGGCGGCGCAATGATATCCTTCGCCGTCACCACGCCAGGCCCCTTGGCTTCGATCTTCAATGTTTGCGCCTCGCCCTCATGGGCGCGCAGGCGCACTTCTTTCAAATTCAAAATGATATCGGTGACGTCCTCGGTAACGCCGGCAACGGTCGAGAACTCATGTAGAATGCCTTTGATGCGCACGGCGACGATCGATGCGCCCATGAGCGAAGACAAGAGGATGCGGCGCAGCGAATTGCCGATGGTCTGGCCATAGCCGCGCTCAAAGGGCTCAGCGTAAAACTTACCGTACGTGGCGCCCAGGCTCTTTTCATCCACCTCCAATTGCTTCGGTTTAATCAACTCCTCCCAATGTTTATACATGATGGACATGGTTTCTCCCCGCTATCCGAATTACTTCGAATACAACTCGACGATCAATTTTTCGTTTATGGGCATCGTAATGTCGCTGCGCGTGGGGAAGATTTTGATGCGCCCGCTAAACGATTCGCGGTCCAACTCCGCCCAATCCGGCACGCCGCGGCGCTGTGCCCCTTCGAGCGCGGTCAACACGCGGCCCATCTGCCGGCTCTTTTCTTTGATGGAAATGACATCGCCCACGCGCACGGAATACGAAGGAATATTGACCTTCTTGCCGTTCACCAAAATATGCCCTTGGCGCACCAGGGTGCGCGCCTCGGCGCGCGAGCTGGAAAAGCCAAGCCGGTAGGTGGCGTTGTCAAGGCGCCGTTCCAGCAAAATCAACAGGGTCTCGCCGGTAATACCTTTAGTACGCGCCGCTTCGGCAAAGGTACGGCGAAATTGATTTTCCAATAGGCCGTACATGCGCTTGACCTTTTGTTTTTCGCGCAGCTGAATGCTGTACTCGGAAAACTTCGGCCGCCCTTGGCCGTGCTGCCCTGGCGGATAGTTGCGCCGTTCGATGGCGCACTTGTCGGAATAGCAGCGCTCACCCTTGAGAAACAGCTTTAAATTCTCGCGCCGGCATAGGCGGCACACGGAATCGGTGTATCTAGCCAATCCTTCCTCCTCTCGCTAATCAAACCCGTCGACGCTTCGGCGGACGGCAACCATTGTGGGGTATCGGGGTTACGTCTTTGATCAAGCTAATGTTGATACCGGCGGACTGTAACGCGCGCAACGCCGATTCCCGGCCGGCGCCCGGGCCGCGCACGAAAATTTGCACGCTGCGCAAGCCATGGTCCATCGCTTTCTTTGCCGCGCTATCGGCGGCTTGCTGGGCCGCGAAGGGAGTCCCCTTGCGCGAGCCTTTGAAACCCATGGCACCGGCGCTCGACCAGGAAATCACGTTGCCTTGATAGTCGGTAATCGTGATGATGGTGTTGTTAAACGTCGAATGGATGTGCACCACGCCTTCGGCGATGTTTTTTCTGCCGCGCCGCTTGCGCGCCGCCGCCTTATCTTCGCCCTTACCGGCTTCTTTTTTCTCTTCGCCGCCTTCGTCAGCTCTTGCCATAAAATCGATTCTCCTAAATTCGCTTAGCCCTTGGACGGCGCTTGTTTCTTGCCGGCCACCGTCTTACGCGGCCCCTTGCGCGTGCGCGCATTGGTGTGGGTGCGCTGCCCGTGCACCGGCAGATTCCTGCGATGGCGCAAACCGCGATAGGAGTTCATATCGAGGTGGCGCTTGATATTCGCCGTCACGTCGCGGCGCAGATCGCCTTCGACTTTGTAGCTTTGATCGATGACAGTGCGGATCTTGACGACGTCATCGTCGGTCAAATCGTCGCTCTTGAGATCGAGGTTGATACCCGCCTGTTTCAGGATGCTTCGCGACATGCTCCGGCCAATGCCATAAATGTAGGTTAGCGCAACTTCCATGCGCTTGGCCCGGGGTAGATCAACGCCTGCGATACGCGCCATAGATCCTCACTTCGTTCGGAATTTCAAATTCCAGATCCCAAATTTCAGATTTCAGTGGCGGGCGACCAGCCGGTCGCCCCTACAACTCTTTCGATTACACTATCCTTGCCGCTGTTTGTGCTTGGTGTTTTCGCACAGCACGCGGACCACGCCCTTGCGCCGGATCACTTTGCATTTGTTACAAATCTTTTTCACCGAGGCTCTTACTTTCACGACTCGCTCCTATCGCTCGCGGAACACGATTCGGCCGCGCGCCAAATCGTAGGGCGACAGCTCGATTTTCACCTTGTCGCCCGGCAGAATTTTGATGTAGTGCATGCGCATCTTGCCGGAAATATGGGCCAGGACTTTGTGACCGTTGTCCAACTTAACGCGAAACATCGCGTTGGGCAGAGTCTCTAGCACCGTGCCGGTGACTTCGATCGCATCTTCTTTAGCCATAGATTGCTTCGCGCATCTGCTTACATCCCATTAAAGTTGGCTCAAAATGTACGGACCGTTCTTGGTCACCGCTACCGAGTGCTCAAAATGCGCCGCCAGGCTGCCGTCCTTGGTCACCGCGGTCCAGCCGTCGTCGAGAATCTCCACTTCGTAGCCGCCGATGTTGACCATGGGTTCGATCGCCAGCACCATGCCTTCCTTCAGACGGATGCCGCGGTCTGGCTCGCCGTAGTTCGGCACCGGCGGCTCCTCGTGCAGCCTCTTGCCGATGCCATGGCCGACAAACGCGCGCACCACCGAATAGCCGGCGCCCTCGGCAATCTCCTGCACGCGATGGCCCAAGTCGCCGAGCCGTTTACCTTCATGCAGCTGCTGGATCGCTTCATAGAGCGAATGCTCTGTCACTGCCATCAGCCGCCGCGCCTCGTCGCTTATCTTTCCCACCCCCACCGTCACCGCCGAATCGCCATAAAAACCTTCGTAAATCACACCGTAGTCGAGGCCAATGATATCGCCTTCGCGCAACGCCCGGTTGGACGGTATGCCGTGAACGATTTCGTTGTTCACCGACGCGCACAAGCAGCGCGGATAAATCCGCCCGGCAACGTTGTAGCCTTTGAACGCCGGGATGGCGCTTCTCTTTAGCGTCATCTCTTCGGCGATGGCGTCGAGATCCAAAGTCGTAACGCCCGGGGCCACACTTTTCTTTAGCTCCTCCAGCACCTCCGCAACAATCACATTTGCCCGCCGCATGATCCCGATTTCTCGAGCCGTCTTGAGCGAGATCACTGCACTAAATCTCCTAGCGCCGCATACACCCGGGTGCGAATCTCATCGATAGTGCCGACCCCATCCACCTCACGCAACAAACCTTGCTTGGCGTAGTAGCTCGCCAGCGGCGCCGTCTGACTTTCGTAAACATCGAGACGCTTCTTAATGGTGGCTTCCTGATCGTCGTCCCGCTGAAACAACTCGCCGCCGCACTTATCGCATACCCCCTGAGCGCGGGGCGGGTCGAAGGTAATATGGAACAGCGCGCCGCATTTCCGGCAAGTGCGGCGACCGGACAACCGTTCAACGATTTCGGCGTGCGGCACCCGCACCGAAAGCACGCAATTGAGCGGCTGCCCCATGCGTTTCAACGTTGCGTCCAGGCTTTCGGCCTGGGGGATGGTGCGCGGAAAGCCGTCAAGGATAAAACCCTGCTTGCAATCGTCAGCCGCCAGGCGCTCGCCGACTATGTTGATAATCAGATCGTCGGGCACCAGCGCACCTCGGTTCATGAAATCGGCGGCCTGTTTGCCCAACGCGGTCTGATCGGCTACTGCCTTGCGCAAGATATCCCCCGTCGATATCTGCGGCGCAGCAAACTTTTCTTGCAACAGCTTCGCTTGAGTGCCCTTGCCTGCCCCGGGCGCACCCAGCAAAACCAGCCGAATTGCCTTGGCCAAGCCTACCCTCGTCTCCCGCGCAGCCGGCCTCGCTTCATGAAACCCTCGTAGTTGCGCGAAATCAGGTGCGTCTCTATTTGGGCCACGGTGTCGAGGGCAACGCCAACGACGATCAACAGCGCCGTGCCGCCAAAGTAAAAGGGCACGTTGAACTGACCCACTAAGATCGTCGGCAAGAGCGATACGATGCAAAGATAAATAGCGCCGCTCAACGTGATGCGTGACAGCACGCGCTCGATAAACTCGGCGGTCTTCGGGCCGGGCCGAATGCCCGGAATATAACCGCCAAACTTCTTCATGTTCTCGGCGACGTCCGCCGGATTGAAAACCACAGCGGTGTAGAAAAACGCAAAAAAGATAATCAAGACGACAAAAACGACATCGTGCAGCCAGGCACCGGGAGCGAGAGCCGTGGAGACCGCTTGCACCCAAGGATAGTTGGCAAACTGCGCCAGCGTTGCCGGAAAGATCAAGATCGACGAGGCAAAGATCGGCGGAATCACGTTGGCGGTGTTGATCTTGAGCGGCAAATGCGAAGTCTGGCCGCCGTACATTTTGCGCCCGACGACGCGTTTGGCATATTGGACCTGAATCCGCCGTTGACCCCGCTCGACAAAAATGATGGCGCCCACCACAAGCACGCTCAGGACCAAAATCAGCAGGGCCACCAGCACACCCATCTCACCCTCGCGAACAAATTGGAAAGTAGTGGCCACGGCCGACGGCAGCCCGGCCACTATGCCAGCAAAGATGATCAGCGAAATGCCGTTACCGATGCCCCGTTCGGTGATCTGCTCGCCCAGCCACATGATAAACGCGGTGCCGGAAGTCAGGGTGATCACGGTCATGATGCGGAAATTCCAGCCCGGGTCGAGCACCAAACTATGGCCACCTGGGCCGCGCGTGCCTTCCAATCCGACGCTGATCATGATGCCTTGAACGATCGACAAGACCACCGTGCCATAGCGCGTGTACTGGGTAATTTTCCGGCGGCCGGCTTCACCTTCTTTGGATAGCCGCTCCAGATACGGAAAGACGACCGTCAGCAATTGCAGGATAATCGACGCGCTGATGTAGGGCATGATACCCAACGAAAAAACCGAAAACTGTTCCAGCGCGCCGCCCGAAAATAGGTTGAGAAAGCCGAACAGCGTGCCCTTTTGTTGTTCGAAAAAAGCCGCCATCGCCTGGCGATCGATTCCCGGCGTCGGCACGTGAACGCCCAAGCGGTAAACCGCTAGCATCGCCGCGGTAAACAACAGCCGCTTCTTGAGCTCGGGAACGCGCGCCGCGTTCTGAAATCCACTAAGCATGGATCGCGATCAACTCCGTCTTGCCGCCGGCTGCTTCGATTTTTTCTTTGGCTTTGGCGGAAAACCCGTGGGCTTTGACCGTCAACGCTTTGGACAACGCGCCGTCGCCAAGAATTTTCACTTGCCGCTCTTTGCCGCGCACCAAACCCTTTTCTGACAGGGCTTGCGGCGTAATCTCACTGCCAGCATCGAAGACTTCGAGCTGCTGCAAATTAATCACCGCCACGTCCACTTTAAAAGGGCTACGAAAGCCGCGCTTTGGCAGGCGCCGCTGCAGCGGCATCTGACCGCCTTCGAAGCCGGGGGCGATATTGCCGCCGGAGCGCGCCCCTTGACCTTTGTGACCACGGCAAGAAGTTTTGCCATGCCCCGAGCCGTCACCCCGCCCCACCCGCTTGCGCTTGCGATTTGACCCGGGAGCCGGTTTCAGTTCATCCAGTTTCATGATTAGCGAATCTCCGCCAAAACTTTACCGCGCCGATCGGCGATCTCGTCGGGCGTGCGCAGATCGCGCAAGGCCTCGAAGGTCGCCTTCACCATGTTGTGCGGATTGTTAGAGCCAATGCATTTGGTCAATACATTTTGAATGCCCGCCGCCTCCACCACCGCCCGCACGCCGCCGCCCGCGATAACGCCGGTTCCATCGGAGGCGGGCTTGAGCATGACATAGCCCGCGCCAAAATGACCGGTCACTTCAAACGGAATCGTGCCGTCCATGACCGGCACACGGATCAGATTCTTCTTGGCCTGCTCAAGGCCCTTGCGAATCGCTTCCGGCACCTCGTTCGCTTTACCCATGCCGTAACCGACCACCGCGTGATTGTCCCCAACCACCACCAGCGCGCTGAAACTAAAGCGTCGCCCACCCTTGACCACTTTGGCAACGCGGCTGATGTGAACGACTTTTTCTTTGAGCTCTAGACCCTGCGAGTCAATCCGTTCCAAAGAGACCTCATCTTCGCGCTAGCGCGGTTAAAATTGCAATCCGCCTTCACGGGCGCCGTCGGCCACCGCTTTGACGCGGCCGTGATAGAGAAATCCGTTGCGGTCGAAAACCACCTGATTAATATTTTTTTCTCTGCACAGCTTGGCAAGCGCCATCCCCACCTGTTTCGCGACTTCAATGCCCTTGCCGTCATGGATGCCGTCCGACAGGCTCGAAACCGCCGCCAAGGTTTTGCCTTGAGCGTCGGAAATCACTTGCGCATAGATGTGCTTATTGCTGCGAAACACACAAACCCGCGGCCGCGCGTCGCTGCCCGTGAGCTTCTTACGCACCCGCGCTTGGCGCCGCACCCGTGGGCTAATATTCTTCTTGCTCGACATAGACCAACCTCAAAAACTCAAAACTAAGAGCCGCCGCCGGAACCCACGGCCTTGCCGGCTTTGCGTTTAATAAATTCTTCACGGTACTTGATGCCCTTGCCCTTGTACGGTTCCGGGCCGCGCAGCTCGCGAATCTTGGCCGCGGTCTCGCCCAGCACCTGGCGGTCAGCGCCGCTCAAGGTGATCACCACCTGCCGTTCCACCGCCGCCGAGATCCCCGCAGGCAGCTTAAACACCACGGGATGCGAATAGCCGAGCGTCATGTGCACCTCTTGGCCCTTGACTTCGGCGCGGTAGCCAACGCCGTTAATCTCCAGCACGCGGCTAAAACCGGCGCTTACCCCTTGGGCCATGTTGGCGATCAGTTTGCGTGTCAGGCCATGCAGTGCACGCATCTTGCGCTCGTCGTTGGCGCGCTCGACCCGCACTACGTTGCCGTCGACTTTGACGCTAACGCCCGCGGGAATCGAGGTTTGCAACTTCCCCTTGGGACCTTCGAGCCGCACGTCGCTGCTTTGCACGGCGATCTTGACCCCGTTGGGGATAGTGATGGGCAGCTTTCCAATACGCGACACTTTACACCTCTAAAAGCACCGAGGGTTGCTACACTCCGCTTACCAAATCGAACACAACAGCTCGCCGCCGACCTTGGCTTTCTGTGCTTCACGGTCCACCAGAATCCCACGCGGCGTCGATAAGATATTGATGCCCAGGCCTTTACGGATCGGCGTTACATCCTGGGTGCCGACATAGACACGGCGGCCAGGGCTGCTGACCCGCTTCATGCCGGCAATGATCGGCCGATTCTCACGGTCAAAGCGCAGTTGAATCAGCAGCTCATCGCCGCCGCCTGCAGCGGCTTTGACTTTTTTCAGCTCTTTTAAATAACCTTCATCGACCATCACCTTGGCGATGTTTTCTTTCACTCGCGAGTAGGGCACCGAAACTTTTTGGTGGCGCGCCCGAGCGGCGTTGCGAATGCGGGTTAGCATATCGGCGATTGGATCAGTCATTCCCATGTGAATCTCCGCTGCCTACCAGCTGGCCTTGATCAAACCCGGAATATGGCCCTTGCGCGCATGATCGCGCAGGCACAGCCGGCACATGCGAAAGCGCCGAAAAAAGGCGCGCGCCCGGCCGCAGAGCGGGCAGCGATTGTATTCTCGCACTTTGAACTTATTCGGTCGTTCCGCTTTGATTCGTAGACAAGTCTTCGCCAATGGCCTTCTCCCTAAAGTATTAGCTCGCGAACGGCATTCCCATAAGCTTAAGCAGGGCACGCCCTTCCGGGTCCGACTTTGCAGTCGTCGTTATCGTGATTGTCATGCCTCGGGTTTTATCCACCTTGTCGGCGGAGATCTCCGGGAAAATGATCTGCTCGCGCAGCCCCAGCGAGTAGTTGCCGCGACCGTCGAAGGACTTGTCCGAGATGCCCTTGAAGTCGCGGACCCGCGGCAGCGCCACGTGGATCAGGCGGTCGAGAAACTCATACATGCGCTCGCGCCGGAGGGTAACCATGCAGCCGATCGGAATGCCCTCGCGCAGTTTGAAATTGGCGATGGCTTTTTTGGCCTTAGTCACCACCGGTTTTTGCCCCGCGATGGCGGTAATATCGCCCACCGCACTGTCCACCACTTTGGCGTTTTGCGTCGCCTCGCCCAAACCGACGTTGATCGTAATCTTTTCCAAGCGCGGCACCTGCATGACGTTCTTGTAGTCAAACTCCTGCGTCATCGCCGCGACCACTTCGTTCTTATATTTGTCTTTCAGTCGTGCCATGGGCGTTTATCAATCCAAAGCTTCATTGCAGCGCCGGCAAATACGGATTTTCTTGTCGTCACTTAAGATTTTATGACCGATGCGCACCGGCGCGTTGCACTTATCGCACATGATCATGATATTCGAGGCATGGATGGCGGCTTCCTTCTCGACAATACCGCCGGGTTGCTGCGGCCCTCTAGGCTTGCTGTGCCGCTTGACCATGTTGAGCCGCTCGACGATCACTCGGTCTTTGTCCGGCAGCACACGCAGGACCTTACCGGTCTTACCGCGTTCTTTGCCGGCAATGACCATTACGCTGTCGTTTTTGCGAATCTCCACGCGCACGTTCTCCCAAATTTCTTATACCGCCGCCGGCTACAATACTTCCGGAGCTAACGAAATAATTTTCATGAACTTCTTAGCGCGCAGCTCACGCGCCACCGGTCCAAAGATACGGGTGCCCACCGGTTCCTTTTGATTGTCGATCAACACCGCCGAATTATTATCGAAGCGAATGTACGAGCCGTCCGGCCGCCCAGTCTCCTTGGCGGTGCGCACCACCACCGCCTTCATGACATCGCCCTTTTTCACCTTGCCGTTGGGGATCGCTTCCTTGACAGCAACAACGATGATATCGCCAATCGCCGCATACTTGCGCTTGCTGCCGCCCAGCACTTTGATGCACTGAACCCGCCTCGCCCCCGAGTTATCCGCCACATCCAACACCGTTTTTGTCTGAATCATGATTCAACCTCGACCGGCTTCACCCCTTTAGGTACTCGCCGGCCCCGATTCCGTTGTCTTCGCGCGCTCTAAGACCTTGCTCACACGCCAACGCTTATCGCGGCTCAGTGGCCGGCATTCGACGATCATGACGCGATCGCCGATGTGGCATTGATTGGTTTCGTCATGGGCTTTTACTTTGGTGCGGCGCTTCATGTACTTTTTGTACTTTGGATCCATGACAGTGCGCTCCAGTGACACCACCACGGTTTTCTGCATCCGGTCGCTGACCACCAACCCATTGCGCTCTTTGGTTAAACCTCTCGTGCTCATGCTGCGCCCTTCCTATCCTTTTAGCGCCATCTGTCGCAAAATCGTTTCGACGCGAGCCAGATCCCGCTTGGTCTGGCGCAACACCATTGGATTTTCCAGCCGGCTGGTAGCGCGCTTCAACTTTAGATGGCCAATCTCTTCGCGCAGTTCGGTGCGCTTCTGACTCAATTCGTCGGCGCTCATGGCGCGCAAATCTTTAGCTTCCATGAACCTGCGCTCTCCGTTCTACCACCGTTGTCGGGATGGACAATTTGTGCGAGGCCAGACGAAAAGCCTCGCGCGCGAGCGCCCCTTCGACGCCTTCCATTTCGAACAGGATGCGCCCAGGCTGCACCACCGCCACCCACATTTCCGGCGCGCCTTTGCCTTTTCCCATGCGGGTTTCCAGCGGTTTTTTGGTCAACGGCTTATCGGGAAAAATACGAATCCAAACTTTGCCGCCGCGCTTCAAGTAACGAGTTAACGCCACGCGCGCCGCCTCTATCTCGCGCGCGCTCATCCAGCCGCGGCCCATGGCCTTGAGCCCGAAATCGCCAAACGCCAAGGTCGAGCCACGCTGCGCCGAGCCCCGGCGCCGCCCCTTCTGCAATTTTCGGTACTTTACTTTTTTTGGTTCGAGCATGTTACTGGTCTTTTTGTTCGGTCAAACTATCTCAGCCACCCAACATCGCTTTTTGCTGCTGTTCTTCTTCGGTCAACACTTCGCCGCGAAAGATCCAGGCTTTCACGCCAATGATGCCGTAGGTTGTGCGCGCTTCGGCAAAGCCATAGTTGACGTCGGCGCGCAGTGTGTGCAAGGGCACCCGCCCTTCGCGGTACCACTCCGTACGGGCGATTTCCGAGCCGCCCAAACGGCCGGCGCATTGAATCTTGACGCCCTGCGCCCCCATGCGCATGGCGCGCGAGACGCTTTCTTTCATGGCGCGGCGAAAGGCCACGCGCCGCTCGAGCTGTAGCGCGACGTTCTCCGAGACCAATTGCGCATCCAGATCGGGGCGGCGCACTTCATGAATATTGATATACGTCTCACGGCGCGTCAGCTTGGTGATCTCTTCTTTGAGCTTTTCGATCTCGGCGCCCTTTTTGCCGATGACGATTCCCGGCCGAGCCGTATGAATATTGATCTTCGCTTTGTTCGCCGCCCGCTCGATTTCAATCTTCGAGATGCCGGCGTGATAGAGCCGCTTTTTCAAAAACTTCTTAACGTCAAAATCTTCATGCAAGAGCTTCGGATAATCGCCGCGCGCAAACCACTTGGAGTCCCAGGTTTCGATCACCCCGAGGCGAAAAACTTTCGGATGCGTTTTTTGACCCATCAGGCCTTAACTCCTCTCGCTGGCTTCGTCGAGGACGATCGTCACGTGGCTCAGGCGCTTACGAATTTTAGTAGCCCGCCCCTGCGCCCGCGGCATAAAACGCTTCCACATGCCGGCGCCGTCCACCGTGGCGCGCTTGACATAGAGCCGATCGACATCGACGCTCTGGGTGCTCTCCGCATTGGCGACCGCCGTGCGCAGCGTCTTGGTGATCACCCCGGCTGAGCGCTTGGGCACGAACTTGAGAATGTTGAGCGCTTCTTCGACGCCCTTGCCGCGAATCTGATCGATCACCAAGCGCATTTTTTGCGGCGAGATCCGGACAAATTTAGTAACTGCGCGCGTTTCCATAAAAAGATCTACAAATCAGCGAACCAGACCCTAACACACTTACGACTTGGCGGGCGCCGCCCCCGGCGCCGCCCGCGGCGCTCCTGAAGTCTCCTTGGCTTCGGACTTCCGATCGCCCGAATGGGCATAAAATGTTCGGGTCGGCGAAAACTCGCCAAGCTTGTGGCCCACCATGTTTTCCGAAACAAAAACGGGAATGAATTTTCTACCGTTGTGCACTCCGATGGTATGACCCACCATGTCCGGAGTGATCGTCGAGCGGCGCGACCAGGTGCGCACCACCTGTTTCTGCCGTGACTGATTCATCGCGGCGATCTTTTTTACCAGGTGCTCGTCAATGAAAGGGCCTTTTTTTACCGAACGCGCCATGACTACTTAGCCTTCCTTCCCTTGACGATATACTTGTCGGATTGATGATTTTTGCGCGTCTTGTAGCCTTTGGTGGGCTTGCCCCAAGGCGTCATCGGATGATTGCCCTTAGACCGCCCCTCACCACCGCCATGGGGATGATCGACCGGGTTCTTCGCTATACCGCGAGTGGCGCCGCGAAATCCCAACCAGCGCATCCGACCGGCCTTGCCCATGGAGACGTTTTCTTGATCCAAGTTACCGAGTTGGCCAATGCTGGCGCGGCACTCGGCCAAGACGTTGCGCAGCTCCCCCGACGGCAGCTTGAGGAGCGCGTAGGAGCCCTCTTTCGCCATCAATTGCGCGCCCGAGCCGGCACTGCGCACCAACTGCCCGCCCTTGCCGATCTTGAGCTCGACGTTGTGCACGACCGTGCCAACCGGGATAAACTTTAGCGGCAAGGAATTACCCGGTTGAATGTCGATGTTATCATCGCCGGCGATCACCGAAGCTCCCACTTGGAGCTTTTCCGGCGCCAGAATGTAGCGCCGCTCACCGTCGGCGTAGCACAACAGCGCGATGCGCGCCGTGCGGTTGGGATCGTATTCGATCGCTTCAACTTTCGCCGGGATATTTTTTTTATTGCGCTTGAAATCGATCAACCGGTACAAACGCTTGTGGCCGCCGCCGCGATGATGCGCCGTCACGCGGCCGGTGTTGCTGCGGCCGCCGCTGCGCCTAAGCGCCTCGCTTAGCCCCTTCTCCGGACGCTTGGGCGTAATTTCATCGAACGTCAGCCCGGTGCGAAAACGCATGCCTGCGGAAGTGGGCCTATAAGTCTTGATTGCCATGATTTAGCTCTCTCTACGCGCCGCCAAAAAAATCGATGCGATCGCCTTCTTTGAGCGTTACGTAGGCCTTTTTCCATTGCGAACGCCGCCCCATGCTGCGGCCGATGCGGCGGACTTTGCCGAGATAGCGGGCCAAGCGAACTTTTTCCACTTTCACTTTGAATAGCGCTTCGACGGCCTTTTTGACTTCGATCTTGTTCGCGTCAGGCTTGACCTTGAACAAGACCTGATTGGTCGTCTCGGCCAAGAGCGAACCCTTTTCCGAGATCAAAGGCGCTTGAATAACGTCCTGTGGCCCCTTCATGCCGCCAACCTCTCTTCGAGCGCCTTGAGCGCTGCTTCGGTCAAAATCAAGTGCTCATAGCGCATCAGATCGTAAACATTCAAGCCCGCAACGCGCAGCACCTTGACCTTGGGCAAGTTGCGCGCGGAGCGCTCGACTTTGTCGTCCGCCCGATCGATCACGATCAATGCAGACTTGATCTCCAGATCGGCGAGCGCCTTGGCCATGATCTTGGTCTTCGGCTGCTCCGGTTCGAGTTTGTCGACGACGATCAACTTACCGTCCTGTTTCTTGAGACTGAGCGCCGAGAGCAGAGCTTCTTTGCGCGCCGAGCGCGGCATACGATAGGAATAATCGCGCGGCGTCGGACCGAAAACCGTGCCGCCACCGACCCAGATCGGTGAGCGAATGCTGCCGGAACGGGCGCGGCCGGTGCCCTTCTGTTTCCATGGCTTCTTGCCGCCGCCGCTGACAAAGCCTTTGGACTTGGTCGCAGCCGTTCCAGCCCGGCGGTTGGCCAACTGCATGACCACTGCCTGGTGCAACAGCGAAGGCCGAGTTTTGACACCGAAAATAGCTGGATTCAGGTTTGGCTCGATCTTACGAAGTTCCATGGCTCTTAACCTTTGACAGCGCGGCGCAGAATCACCACACCCTGCTTCACGCCCGGGACCGCGCCTCTAATCAACATGAGATTTTGTTCGGCGCGCACATCGACGACTTCAAGGTTCTGCGTTGAAACTTGCTCATCGCCCCAATGGCCGGCCATCTTTTTGCCTTTGCGCACACGACCCGGGTAGGAACGGTTGCCGATCGAACCACCGTGGCGGAAGTATTCGTGCGTGCCATGGGAACCGGGGAAACCGGCAAAGGACCAGCGTTTGATAACCCCAGCGTAACCGTGGCCTTTAGAAGTTCCGGCGACATCGATGAAGTCGCCCGCCTTGAACAGATCGGCCACCTTAATCTCCTGGCCGACAGAGTAATGCGAGACATCGTCAAGGCGAAACTCGCGCAGCACCGCAAACGCCCCCTTGCCAGCTTTCGCCATGTGGCCTTGCATCGCTTTGTTGACGCGTTGGTTTTTTTTCTCGCCAAAGCCCACCTGCACGGCGTTGTAACCGTCGGTGGCGGCTTCCTTCTTCTGCACTACCACACAGGGACCGGCTTCGATCACGGTAACCGGGATAATGTTACCCTCCGCATTGTAGTACTGCGTCATGCCAACTTTTCTGCCGATGAGCCCGTTCATAGTGATATCCAATTATCTCGCTGCTCCGACGCCTTGCTACTGGAGCTTAATTTCCACATCGACGCCGGCGGCAATGTCGAGCTTGCCCAACGCGTCGACGGTCTGCTGCGTCGGTTCTAAAATATCGAGCAAACGTTTGTGCGTCCGGATCTCGTATTGATCGCGCGATTTTTTATCGACATGGGGCGAACGGTTCACGGTGAAACGCTCGATGCGCGTCGGCAAAGGAATCGGCCCCGCCACCCTGCCTCCCGTGCGACGCACCGTCTCGACGATCTCACCCACCGATTGGTCGAGCACGCGGTGGTCGTAAGCCTTTAACCGAATCCGAATCTTTTCGTTCATACCTTGTCATCCGACTTGCCAGTGAACTTGGCAACAATTCCTTCGGCCACCGCCGCAGGCACTGGTTCGTAGTGAGAAAATTGCATGGTGTAAGTTGCGCGCCCTTGGGTCATCGAGCGCAGATCGGTCGCATAGCCAAACATCTGCGCCAGGGGCACGCGGGCGTCGATCGCCTGCGCCGCCGGCCGGGTATCCATCCCCAACACTTTGCCGCGCCGCGAATTGAGATCGCCGATCACGTCGCCCATGAAGTCCTCGGGAACCACGACTTCAACGGACATGATCGGTTCCAAAAGCACTGGGCTTGCTTTGCGGCAGGCTTCTTTGAAAGCCATCGAGCCGGCGATCTTAAAAGCGATTTCCGATGAATCGACGTCGTGATAGCTGCCGTCGAACAATGTCACTTTGACATCGACCACCGGGTAACCGGCCAATGTGCCATTGTCGGTGGCTTCTTTGATGCCTTTTTCAACGGCCGGAATGTATTCGCGCGGGATGGAGCCGCCCTTGATGGCATCGACAAACTCGAAGCCTTTGCCGGCTTCTTGCGGTTCGAGCTTAATCCAAACGTCGCCGTATTGACCGCGACCACCGGTCTGGCGCACGAAGCGGCCCTGTTGTTCCACTGCTCTGCGAACTGTTTCACGATACGCAACCTGCGGCTTGCCGACGTTGGCGCCGACGTTGAATTCGCGCAGCAACCGATCGACGATGATTTCCAAGTGCAGCTCACCCATGCCGGAAATAATCGTCTGACCGGTTTCTTCATCGGTGCGCACTTTGAACGACGGATCTTCGGTGGCTAGCTTCTGCAGCGAAAGACCCAATTTTTCTTGATCAGCTTTGCTTTTGGGCTCGATGGCGATGGAAATAACCGGATCGGGAAAATCGATGGACTCAAGAATAATCGGCTCCTCTTCGTCGCACAGAGTGTCGCCGGTCGTCGCCGTCTTCAGACCGACCGCCGCCGCGATATCGCCGGCGTAGACTTCCTTGATCTCTTCACGCTTGTTGGCGTGCATCTTTAGCAGCCGGCCGATGCGCTCCCGCCTGCCTTTGGTCGAGTTGTAAATGCTTGCGCCGGAGTTGAGCGACCCGGAATAGACCCGGAAGAAACTCAAAGTTCCCACGAAGGGATCGGTCATGATTTTGAAAGCAAGAGCGGAAAAAGGCGCATCATCTTTGGCCGGGCGATTCTCGTCGGCTTGGGAATCGGGATTGACGCCCTTAATCGGCGGGATATCCACCGGCGAGGGCAGGTATTCAACCACCGCATCGAGCATGGGCTGAACGCCCTTGTTGCGGAAAGCCGAGCCGCAGACAATCGGCACTATTTTCAACGACAGGGTGCCGGCGCGCAGCGCGCTGCGCAGCTCCTCTTCGCCGACCGGCTTGCCCTCGAGATACTTTTCCATAATCGCTTCGTCGCAGTCAGCGGCCGCTTCCAAGAGCTTTTCGCGATATTCGTCGGCCTGGGCCTTGATGTCGGCTGGAACCGCCTCTTCATGAAATTTTGCGCCCAGACTTTCTTCTTCCCAGACAACTGCTTTCATCTTCACTAAGTCGACGAGGCCGACGAACTTGTCTTCCGCGCCGATGGGCAACTGCAACACCGCCGGACGGGCGCCCAAGCGGTCCTTGATCATGTTGACGACACGATAAAAGTCGGCGCCGAGCCGATCCATCTTGTTGATGAATGCCAAACGCGGCACGCCGTACTTGTCCGCCTGGCGCCAGACGGTTTCGGTCTGCGGCTCAACGCCACCGACCGAGCAGAAAACCGCAACCGCGCCGTCAAGCACGCGCAAGGAGCGCTCTACTTCGATGGTAAAATCCACGTGACCCGGCGTATCGATGATGTTGACCCGGTGGTCGCGCCAAAAGCAGGTGGTCGCCGCCGAAGTGATAGTAATGCCGCGCTCCTGCTCCTGGACCATCCAGTCCATGGTCGCAGTGCCTTCATGCACTTCACCGATCTTGTAGTTGATCCCGGTGTAGTACAGGATCCGCTCGGTGGTCGTAGTTTTGCCCGCATCGATGTGCGCCATGATGCCGATATTGCGGGTCTTCTCTAATGCTACGGTTCGCGCCATATACTCTGCGTTGAACGGAAAAAAAGGAGGCGGTGAACGCCTCCTTTATAGAAAACCTAAAATACTAGACGGCTACCAACGATAATGGGCAAAGGCCCGGTTGGCTTCCGCCATCCGGTGAGTATCGTCTTTTTTCTTGATCGCGGTTCCCCGATTATTCGCCGCGTCAATCAACTCGGCCGCTAACTTTTCTTCCATTGACTTTTCCGCCCGCTCACGGGCAGCGTCGATCAGCCAGCGCATGCTCAGCGACAACCGGCGCTGCGGCCGGACTTCGACGGGCACTTGATAGGTCGCGCCGCCGACGCGCCGAGAGCGCACTTCGACGGTGGGTCGCGTGTTGTCCAGCGCCCGTTTAAAAATCCCCAGGGAGTCCTCTTTGGTTTTCGCCGTCACAATATCGAGCGAACGATACAGAATAGACTCGGCAACGCTCTTCTTGCCCCGATTCATAATAGTGTTGACAAACTTAGCAACGAGCTTGTCCCCATACTTTGGGTCGGGCAGAATCTCTCGCTTCTTGACTTCACCTTTGCGCGGCATGTTACTTCGGCCTCTTGGCGCCGTACTTCGAACGGCCCTGGCGGCGGTCTTGCACGCCGATGGAATCCAATGTTCCGCGGATGATGTGATAGCGCACACCCGGCAAGTCCTTCACACGGCCACCGCGGATCAGCACCACTGAGTGTTCTTGCAAGTTATGCCCGACGCCGGGAATGTAAGAAGTCACTTCGATGCCGTTGGTTAACCGCACGCGGGCCACTTTGCGTAGCGCTGAGTTTGGCTTTTTAGGCGTCGAGGTATAGACGCGCGTGCAAACACCGCGCTTCTGCGGGCAGTTTTGCAGCGCCGGCGCAGTGTTCTTGCGCCGCTGTTTCTCCCGACTTTCTCGAATCAACTGATTAATCGTAGGCATAGAATCTCGCTGAACAACCCACTCCGCGATGCTCCTTTAGCTTACCAATATGCGTCGCTGGAAAATCCAATTTACTAACAAAATAATCTCCACTTGTCAAAGTGCTCACGCCTCCGCGGCCGCGCGCACTTCACCGTCGCCGTCCGGCTCCTCAAGCTCGATTTCGGTCTTGTTGTATTTGCCGATGCCCGTGCCTGCTGGAATTAAACGGCCCATGATCACGTTCTCTTTGAGACCGCAGAGCAGATCGACCTTGCCGTGGATCGCCGCCTCGGTGAGCACTTTGGTCGTCTCCTGGAACGAAGCCGCCGAGATAAAGCTTTCCGTTGACAAAGACGCCTTGGTGATACCCAAAAGCAACGGCTCAGCCACCGCCGGTCTTTCGTTCTGCGTCACAGCGCGTTGATTTTCTTCGTCAAAGCGCCATTTCTCTACTTGATCGCCGACCAAGAAATCGGTGTCACCGACCTCTTTGATGCGCACCCGCCGCAGCATCTGGCGCACGATCACTTCGATATGCTTGTCGTTGATGCGCACGCCCTGCAGTCGGTAAATTTCTTGGACTTCGTCAACGAGATACTTTGCCAATGCCTTCTCGCCCAAGATATTGAGAATATCGTGGGGATTCGACGAGCCGTCCATGAGCGATTCACCGGCACGAATTCGGTCGCCCTCGTGCACGCTGATATGCTTGCCTTTGGGGATCAGATATTCGCGCGGCTCGCCAATGTCAGGCGTAACGATGACTTTGCGCTTGCCTTTGGTGTCTTTGCCGAACGCGACCACGCCATCAATCTCCGAGATAACGGCAAACTCCTTGGGCTTGCGCGCCTCGAACAACTCGGCCACCCGCGGCAACCCCCCGGTGATATCCTTTGTTTTCGTCGTCTCGCGCGGAATCTTCGCCAAGACGTCTCCGGCAAAAACCGTTTGCCCCTCGGGCACATTGATGTGCGCACCGACTGGCAATAGATAACGCGCCTCTTGGGTGCCGGTCAGTTTGGCGGTCCGGCCCGCGACGTCCTTGATCGAGATGCGCGGCCGCTTGCCGACGTCTTTCGAATCGATGATGACTTTGGTCGACAGGCCGGTGCGTTCATCGACCTTTTCTTCCATGGTCACGCCTTCGACGACGTCACCGAACTTCACGACACCGCCAATTTCGGTGAGGATTGGAATCGTGTAAGGATCCCACTCTGCCAACAGCTCGCCCGCTTTAATTTTGGCGCCATCTTTCTTTTTGAATTTTGCGCCGTAAACCACCGGGTAGCGCTCGCGTTCGCGCGCGCGGCCCTTTTCGCCTTCGGGATAGTCAACGATCGCCACTTCGCCGTTGCGGTTCATGACCACCAGATCACCTTCTTTGTTGGTGACCGTGTTGACGTTGATGAAGCGAACGTTGCCTTCGTTGCGCGACTCCAGTGTCGTCTGTTCAGCGCGCCGGCTCGCCGTACCGCCGATGTGGAAGGTCCGCATGGTTAACTGCGTGCCCGGCTCGCCGATCGATTGCGCCGCGATGACGCCGATCGCTTCGCCATGATTGACCATGTGGCCGCGGCCCAGGTCGCGGCCGTAACAGAGCACGCAAACGCCGCGCTTGGACTGACAGCTCAACACGGAACGAATCTTGATTCGCTCCAGGCCGGCATCTTCGATGCGCTGGACCAATTCTTCGTCGATCTCCTGGTTCGCGCGCACGATCACTTCGCCGGTGAATGGATCGTTGACCTCTTCGAGCGCCACACGGCCGAGCACACGGTCGCCGAGCGGCTCGATGATTTCACCACCCTCCATGAGCGGTGTGATCTCAATGCCGTCCATGGTGCCGCAATCATCTTCGGAAATGACGGAGTCCTGCGCCACGTCGACCAGGCGCCGCGTCAGGTAGCCCGAATTCGCGGTCTTGAGAGCCGTATCGGCAAGACCCTTGCGCGCGCCGTGGGTCGAGATGAAATACTGCAACACCGTCAACCCTTCGCGGAAGTTCGCCGTAATCGGCGTCTCGATAATTTCACCCGACGGCTTGGCCATCAGGCCGCGCATGCCGGCCAATTGACGAATCTGCTGCGCGCTGCCACGGGCGCCGGAATCGGCCATCATAAAGATCGGGTTGAAGCTCGGCACACTGATCTCTTTGCCCTGCTCATCCACCGCTTTTTCCGAACCCAGATCGCGCAACATCTCGTCGGCGATTCGGTCGGTCACTTCGGCCCAGATGTCGACAACTTTGTTGTAGCGCTCGCCGTCGGTGATCAGACCGTTTTCGTACTGCTCTTCGATTTCACGGACATCGTCGTGGGCTTTCTTGAGCAGCTCTTCTTTGCTCGGCGGTATGACCATGTCTTTAATAGAAATCGAGATGCCCGCCTTGGTGGCGTTCTCGTAGCCCATGTCTTTCAAGCGATCGGCCAAGATAACCGTCGCCTTGTTGCCGGCCAGGCGATAACTGATGTCGATCAAGTTGGCCAGCTCTTTTTTCTTCATGACGCGATTGATTTCCTTGAATGGAATCATCGGCGGCACGATATCGTATACCAGCACGCGTCCAGCGGTGGTCTCAACCCGCTCGCCATTGATACGCACGGTGATCGGCGCTTGCAGCTCGACATCCCCCTGATCGTAGGCGATGCGGACTTCAGCCGGGCTGCTAAACACCCGGCCGCTGCCTTTGGCGTTCAAGCGGCTGCGGGTCATGTAGTAGAGCCCGAGCACGATGTCTTGGGTCGGCACGATGATTGGCTTGCCGTTGGCCGGCGAAAGAATATTGTTGGTCGACATCATCAGCGCGCGCGCTTCGACCTGCGCTTCCACCGACAGCGGCACATGCACCGCCATCTGGTCGCCGTCAAAGTCCGCGTTGTACGCCGCGCAGACCAAGGGATGGAGCTGGATCGCTTTGCCTTCGATCAGAATTGGCTCGAAGGCCTGAATACCTAAGCGGTGCAGCGTCGGCGCGCGGTTTAGCAGCACAGGATGCTCGCGAATCACTTCGTCGAGAATATCCCAAACCTCCGGCCGCTCTTTTTCGACCATCTTTTTGGCACTTTTAATAGTCGTCACATGGCCGCGCTCCTCGAGCTTGTTGTAGATAAACGGCTTGAAGAGCTCGAGGGCCATCTTCTTTGGCAGACCGCATTGATGAAGTCGCAGCTCAGGACCAACGACAATGACCGAGCGACCCGAGTAATCGACGCGCTTACCGAGCAGGTTCTGGCGGAAGCGGCCGGTCTTGCCCTTGAGCATGTCGCTCAGCGACTTTAGCGGGCGGCGGTTTTGGCCGGTGATCGCCCGGCCGCGCCGGCCGTTGTCGAACAGCGCATCCACCGCTTCTTGCAGCATGCGTTTTTCGTTGCGGATAATCATATCCGGCGCGCTCAACTCCATCAGCCGTTTCAAACGGTTGTTGCGGTTGATCACCCGGCGATACAGATCGTTTAAGTCAGAAGTCGCGAAACGGCCGCCGTCGAGGGGCACGAGCGGGCGCAGGTCCGGCGGAATGACCGGAATCACTTCGAGCACCATCCACTCGGGTCGGTTACCGGAAACTTTGAAGGCGTTGATGACCTTGAGCCGCTTGGCCATCTTCTTGCGCCGCACTTCGGAATTGGCGTCGCGCATCTCGTGGCGCAGGTCTTCGGAGAGCTTGTTGATATCGACCGATTTCAAAAGCTTGCGCACCGCTTCGGCGCCCATCTCGGCGACGAACTTGCCGGCGCCATATTCTTCCATCGCTCTGCGATAGCGAGTCTCGGTGAGCAGTTCCTTGTATTGGAGCGGCGTCTCACCCGGATCGAGGACGATATAGGATTCAAAATAAAGCACCTTCTCGATGTCTTTGAGCGACATATCGAGCAGCGCACCGATCCGGCTGGGCAGGCTCTTTAAAAACCAAATGTGCACGACCGGCGTGGCCAACTCGATGTGGCCCATGCGCTCGCGCCGCACTTTCGACTGAATGACTTCAACGCCGCACTTCTCGCAGACCACGCCGCGGTGGCGCATGCGTTTATACTTGCCGCAGTTACACTCGTAATCTTTCGTCGGACCGAAAATCTTTGCGCAAAACAGCCCGTCGCGCTCGGGTTTGAAGGTGCGATAGTTGATCGTCTCGGGTTTTTTCACTTCGCCGTGGGACCAAGAACGGATCTTGTCGGGCGACGCAACCGAAATTTTGATCGCATTGAACAGCAGGGGGTTCTTCGGTTTCTCGAATAGATTGAATAGATCTTCCATTTAAGGCTTACCTCCGGTTAGGGGTTACCTATTTCTCTTCGACTAGGTCGACATCCAAGCCGAGGCTCTGCAGCTCTTTCACCATAACGTTGAAAGACTCCGGTAGCCCGGGCTCGAGCAGGTTGTCGCCCTTGACGATCGCTTCATACATGCGCGTGCGGCCGACCACGTCGTCGGACTTGACCGTCAGCATCTCTTGCAGCGTGTAAGCGGCACCGTAGGCTTCCAACGCCCAGACCTCCATTTCGCCCAAGCGCTGTCCGCCAAACTGCGCTTTGCCGCCCAACGGTTGTTGCGTCACCAGCGAGTACGGACCCGTTGAACGCGCATGAATTTTGTCGTCGACCAAGTGGTGCAGCTTCATGATGTACATGACGCCCACTGTCACTTTGCCGTCGAAGGGTTGGCCCGTGCGGCCATCGTAGAGGGTTACCTGACCAGTGGCCGGCAGGCCGGCTTTACGCAGCAGGTTGAAAATTTCTTCCTCCGCCGCGCCGTCGAACACCGGCGATGCGATCCGCACGCCGTCGCGGTATTTGTCCGCGAGTTTGAAAACGTCATTGTCTTTGACGCCATCGAGCAGCTCGTTGGCCTCGCGCGCGTTCAAATATTCTTTCAAACGCCGCCGCACCACATCGCCGTCGCCGTGGTGCGTGCGCACCAGATCATCGATCTGCTGACCGAGACTGCGCGCCGCCCAGCCCAAGTGCGCTTCAAGGATTTGGCCGACATTCATGCGCGAGGGAACGCCGAGCGGGTTGAGCACGACGTCCACCGGCGTGCCGTCTTCCAAATACGGCATATCCTCTTCCGGCAAGATGCGCGAAATAACCCCTTTGTTGCCATGACGCCCGGCCATCTTGTCGCCCACCTGCAGCTTGCGCTTGATGGCGACAAAAACCTTGACCATCTTGATCACGCCCGGCGGCAATTCATCGCCGCCCTTGAGCTTGTCAATCTTATCCTCGAACATCTCTTTGATAATATTGACCTGCCCGGTCGTGCTCTCGACAATGCGGTTCAATTCGGTTTCGACCGAGTCGTTGTCAACCCGAATCTCGCTCCAATAAACCATTGGCAGATGTTCGAGATCCTCTTCGGTAATCTCCTGACCTTTGTTTAGGATGACTTTGCGGCTATCGTCGGCGAGCCGCGCCGCCAAGCGGCGCCCCACCAACAACTTTTTCAACCGCCGTAGCGCGCCTTCTTGAAGGATGCGCACTTCATCGTGCTGGTCCTTGCGCAGCCGCGTCACCTCTTCATCTTCGATGACTTTGCTGCGCTCGTCCTTGCCCAGGCCTTTACGCGAGAAGATTCGCACGTTGATAACTCTGCCCTCGACGCCCGGCGGAACGCGCAGCGAAGTATCGCGCACCTCGCCGGCCTTTTCGCCGAAGATCGCGCGCAGTAGCTTCTCTTCCGGCGACAGCTGGGTCTCGCCCTTCGGCGTGATCTTGCCGACGAGAATGTCGCCCGGCTTAACTTCCGCGCCGATGCGAATAATGCCGCTTTCATCGAGATCGGTTAGCGCTTCATCGCCAACGTTGGGTATGTCGCGGGTGATCTCCTCGGGACCCAACTTGGTATCGCGCGAGGCACATTCGAACTCTTCGATGTGGATCGAGGTGTAAATATCTTCTTTGACGACCCGTTCGCTGATCAAAATCGAGTCTTCAAAGTTATAGCCGCCCCAGGGCATGAGAGCGACGACCACGTTGCGCCCCAAGGCCAACTCGCCCATCTCCGTCGATGGCCCGTCGGCGATAACATCACCGGCCTTGACCTGATCGCCAACGACGATAATGGGACGTTGGTTGATGCAAGTATTTTGATTCGAGCGCTGATATTTGACCAGATTGTAAATATCGACGCCGGTATCGCGCGCGCCCGACGGCTTGTCGGCCTTGACGACAATGCGCGTCGAATCGACGCTTTCAATCACCCCATCGCGCCGGGCCACCACCGTGACACCGGAGTCGCGCGCCACGGTTTTTTCCATGCCGGTCCCGACAAACGGCGCCTCGGTGCGCAGGAGCGGCACCGCTTGACGCTGCATATTCGAACCCATGAGAGCGCGGTTAGCGTCGTCGTTTTCCAGAAATGGAATTAACGACGCCGCGACGCTGACCAATTGGTTCGGCGACACGTCCATGAAGTTGACTTCTTCCGGACGCGCCATGACGAACTCACCGCCCTTGCGCGCCGAAACCAGGTCCACGGAGAAAGCGCCGCGGTTATCGATGGGTGCGTTGGCCTGCGCGATGACATGGTCCTCTTCTTCCAAAGCCGAAAGGTAGCGAATCTTGTCGGTCACCCGGCCGTTTTCCACTTCGCGATAGGGCGTTTCGATGAAGCCGAACTCGTTCACCCGCGCATAGGTTGTCAACGACGCGATCAGACCGATGTTCGGTCCTTCCGGCGTCTCGATCGGGCAGACCCGGCCATAGTGGGTCGGGTGCACGTCGCGCACCTCGAACCCTGCCCGCTCGCGCGTTAGACCGCCCGGGCCTAACGCCGAGAGCCGCCGCTTGTGGGTGATCTCCGAGAGCGGGTTGGTTTGATCCATGAATTGCGACAGCTGGCTCGAGCCGAAAAACTCCTTGAGCGCCGCAGAGACCGGTTTGTAGTTGATCAACTCCTGCGGCATCAAAGTTTCGATGTCCTGCAAGCTCATTTTTTCTTTGATCGCCCGCTCCATGCGCACCAAACCGACGCGGAAATGGTTTTCCACGAGCTCACCGACTGCGCGCACGCGGCGATTGCCCAAATGGTCAATATCGTCGACGGAGCCGTTACCGTTCTTGAGCTCCATCAAGTAACGCACCACTTCGAGAATGTCTTCCTTGCGCAGCGTGCCCTGTTCCAGCGGCACATTAAGCTTTAAACGGTGGTTGAGCTTCAACCGACCGACTTTCGAGAGGTCATAGCGATCCGGGTTAAAAAACAAGTTGTTGAAAAAGTTGGTCGCCGACTCCACCGTCGGCGGATCGCCTGGACGCAGGCGACGATAGATCTCCAAGATCGCGTCCTGGGGGGACTTGATGCGGTCTTGAAGCAAGGTGTTACGCAGGAATGGACCGATGCTGGAGTCGTCGATAAACAGGACTTCGAACTGATGGAGGTTCTTTTCTTTGATCAGGTCGAGCTTTTCCCGCGAGATCTCCTGGTTCCACTCCACCAGAACTTCCTTGCTGTCGCCATCTACGATATCGTGCGCCGCCACCCGGCCAATCAGCGATTCCCAGGCGATCGGCACATGTTTGATGCGCGCCGCTTCCATCTGCCGCAATACTGGGCGGGTAAATTTCCTGCCCGGACGCGCGATGATCTCGTTGGATTTCGGGTCGCGGATGTCCGAGCCAATCTCGGTGCCGAGCAAATGGCTCGGATTGAACCCGAGTGCCGGCTTCTTGTTGTCGATGACCACGCTGTCGCTTTTGTAATAATAATTGAGCAAATCTTCGGCGGTCATGCCGAGCGCGCGCAGCAAAACTGTCGCATGGAACTTGCGGCGCCGGTCGATGCGCACGTAAAGCACATCGCGGGGATCGAATTCTAAATCGACCCACGAACCGCGGTAGGGAATCACCCGTGCGGAGTATAGGAGCTTGCCGCTGGCGTGGGTTTTACCCTTGTCATGCTCGAAGAACACTCCGGGAGAGCGGTGCAACTGACTTACGATGACGCGCTCCGTGCCGTTGATCATGAACGTGCCGTTGCGCGTCATCAGCGGCATCTCACCGAAATAAACTTCCTGTTCTTTGACGTTCTTGATGCTGCGCGAACCGGTCTGGCTGTCGACGTCCCACAACACCAGCTGCACAGTCACCTTGAGCGGCGCGGCGAAGGTCATGCCGCGCTGATGGCACTCATCGACATCATACTTTGGCTCGCCCAACGCATAGCTGACAAATTCCAATGACGCGGTCTCATTGAAATCCTTGATCGGAAAAACCGAGCGAAAGACTTCTTGTAAACCGTGGTTCTGTCGCTGCATCGGCGCAATGTCCTTCTGCAGAAACAGCTCATAGGAGTTTTTTTGAATTTCGATCAAATAAGGAAGATCGATAATTTTCTTGATCTTCCCGAAGGTACGGCGAAATCGTAAGTTATTGGCAACTTGAAATGCCATGCGTGCTCCTCTCTCGCACTAGCGGTTGTTAATCCAACTTTGAATTCTCAAAGGGAAAACCTCCAGCGCCAGAGACCTACTTGATTTCGACCTTCGCTCCCTCGGCTTCCAATTTTTGCTTGATGGTATCGGCTTCGGCTTTTGGCACGCCTTCCTTGATCGGTTTGGGCGCGCCGTCGACCAAGTCCTTGGCCTCTTTGAGACCCAAGCCGGTGAGTTCGCGCACAACTTTGATGACCTGGATCTTCTTCTCACCGGCGCTGGCCAAGATCACGTTGAACTCGGTCTTCTCTTCCGCCGCCGCCGCTGCCGGCGCACCGCCGCCACCGGCCACCATGGCCACCGGCGCCGCCGCGCTGACACCCAACTCTTCCTCAAGTTCTTTGACTAACGCCGCAGCGTCCATCAAGGTCATGTTCTTGATGAAATCTTTAACCTGTTCTCTCGATACGTCTGCCATATGTCCCCCTATTAAATTTCGCTTCCGTTAAAAACTTAGCCTTCTTTGCCTTTGCGGACGGTTTCCAAAAGCCGGACAACGCGGGCGCCCGGTTCTTGAATCAAGCGCACCAATTGTGTCGCCGGCGCATTGATCAACGCCAAGAGCTTCGCCTGCAACTCCGGTTTGCTCGGCATTTGCGACAGCGCCTTGACGTTGGCGGCGTCCATGAACTGTCCCTCGAAGACCCCGCCCTTGATCGCAAGTTTGTCGGTGTCGTCAGCAAATTTGCAGAGCGCCTTCGACAGCACTACCGGGTCTTCATAGGCGAAAACCCAACCGTTGGGGCCTTCGAGCAACCGCTCCAACTGCCCGTACATGGTGTCTTTGAGCGCCCGGCGCACCAGGGTATTTTTGATCACCTGGTACTCGCCTTGCGCGCTACGAATCTCGCTGCGCAGCTTGGTCATCTGGGCTACCGAGAGGCCGCGATACTCGGTCACGATGGCCATTTTGGCCGCTTTCAAAGTCTTATGAATTTCCGCCACCGTTTCGGCCTTCTCACCGTGGCCGGCGCGGGCTACTTCCGTCTCTGCCATTGCATTCTCCTAAGTACTATTCCTGGGCGCCGGCTAGGCCGCCATGGCGCGGACTTGCGCCAAGTCTACTTTGATGCCTGGGCCCATAGTGGTCGACACGGTCACCGCACGCAAATAGTTACCCTTTGCAGAAGCTGGCTTGGCGCGCAGGATCGCGTGCAGCACCGCATCGGCATTGTCGACCAACTGCTCGGCGGCAAACGACGCCTTGCCGACTGGAACGTGGATAATGCCAGCCTTGTCAACGCGAAATTCTAGTTTGCCGGCCTTGATCTCTTTGACGGCTTTGCCGATGTCCAAAGACACGGTGCCGGTTTTCGGGTTGGGCATGAGACCGCGCGGTCCGAGGATCTTGCCGATACGACCGACAGCCGCCATCATGTCAGGCGTTGCCACCGCCTTATCGAAGTCGACCCAGCCTTCGCTAATTTTTTTGATCAGCTCATCGCTGCCAACGAAATCAGCGCCTGCATCCTGCGCTTCCTTTTCCTTTTCGCCCTTGGCAAAGGCAAGCACGCGAACCGTTTTACCCATGCCGTGCGGCAAACTAACGGTACCGCGAATGTTTTGGTCGGCTTGGCGCGGGTCCACTCCCAAGCGAATCGCCATCTCGACAGTTTCGTCAAACTTGGCCCGCGCAGTATCCTTGGCCAAACGCAAGCCGTCAGCTAACGCGTAACGGCTACTGCGATCAACCTTCGCCAAAGACTCGCGATATTTCTTGCCATTGTTCATCGCTATTCCTCAAAGTGCTCGATTGGTTCTCAAACGGTGAAACCAGTTATCCTTCGACTTCCAGCCCCAAACTGCGCGCCGTTCCTTCGATGGACTTTTCTGCCGCCGCCAAATCCTTAGCCGTCAAGTCCTTCAGCTTCAGCTCAGCAATCTGACGAATCTGCGCCCGGGTTACCTTGCCAACTTTGTTTTTCCCCGGAGCCGTGGAGCCCTTATCAAGCCCGACGGCTTTCTTTAACAGCACAGACGCCGGCGGAGTTTTCGTGACAAATGTAAAGGAACGATCGGCGTAGACGGTGATGATCACCGGTGTGACCATGCCCTGCTGCGCCTGCGTGGCTGCATTAAAAGCTTTGCAAAACTCCATGATGTTCACACCCCGCTGACCTAAAGCCGGCCCGACCGGTGGGCTCGGGTTCGCTTGTCCGGCAGGAATCTGCAGCTTAATTTCACCAATAATTTTCTTGGCCATTTCTTTGAGTCCTTGAAAAGCTAATTCCGCTCCACCTGAACGAACTCCAGCTCCACCGGAGTCGCGCGGCCGAATATACTGATCAACACCCGGAGCTTGCCCTTGTCCGGTTTGACCTCTTCGACGACGCCGTTGAAATCGGCAAAGGGCCCGTCCACGACCTTGACGTTTTCACCCACCGAGAAAAGCACGCGCGGCTTGGGCTTGATCGCCCCCTCCTCCATGTGCTGGGTGATCGTCCGCACTTCTTCGTCGCTCACGGGCGCCGGCTGCGTCGTGCCGCCGACAAACCCGGTGATCTTTGGGGTTTCCTTGACCACATGCCAGGTGTCATCGTTCAATTCCATCTGCACCAGGATATAGCCCGGGAAAAACTTTCGTGACGAGGTCTTCTTTTTCCCTTTGACCAGCTCGACGACCTTTTCGACCGGCACCAAGATTTCGCCGAATTGGTCCTGCTTGCCTAGAGTCCGAATGCGCTCCTCTAAGGCAGCTTTCGCTTTCTGTTCATAACCGGAAAAGGTATGAACGATGTACCATTGTTTCGCCATACGCGAGACTCTTCAGTGTCAGCCGAGCATTGCCTGAATCGCTTTGGTCAACCCCAGATCGACGATGGCCAAGAAAATCGAAAAAACCACAACCACCAAGATCACTACCGCAGTCGCCGTGTAGGTCTCCTTGCGCGAAGGCCAATGAACCTTTTTCAGCTCCTGCCACGCCTCCTGACAAAAAGTGACCAGCTGCCGCGCGCCAACTTGGACTTTTTGCAACCAATCACCCATAAGGTCCTCAACACATTGAGATGGCGGGTCAGGCAGGACTCGAACCTGCAACAACCGGATTTGGAGTCCGGCGCTCTAGCCATTGGAGCTACTGACCCCGATAACTCGTTAAACCTTCACCTCACGGTGCGTGGTGTGGGTCCGGCACGCCGCGCAGAATTTCTTGAGCGACAATTTTTCCGTGGTCTTTTTGCGGTTTTTCGTTGACGTATAATTTTTGCGCTTGCATTGATCGCAAGCGAATCCTACCAGCTCACGCATGACGACACCCCCCCCTTTCAGTTCAATCGACGCTACTGATTGATCTTGGTAACGACGCCCGCGCCGACGGTGCGGCCACCTTCGCGGATCGCGAACTTCCGACCTTCATCCATGGCGACCGGGGTAATCAGCTCAATCTCAACGTTGATGTTGTCACCGGGCATGACCATTTCGGTCCCTTCAGGCAGCTTTACCACGCCGGTCACGTCGGTCGTGCGGAAGTAGAACTGCGGCCGGTAGCCGTTGAAAAATGGCGTGTGCCGCCCGCCCTCTTCTTTCGTCAAGACGTACGCCTCAGCGTTGAATTTCGTGTGCGGCGTAATACTGCCGGGCTTGGCCAACACCTGACCACGCTCGACTTCTTCACGCTTGGTGCCGCGCAGGAGGACGCCAATATTGTCCCCCGCCTGCCCCTCATCGAGCAGCTTGCGGAACATTTCAACGCCGGTGGCAACCGTCTTCTGAGTTGCCTTGAAACCGACGATCTCGATTTCTTCGCCGACTTTAACGATGCCGCGCTCGACACGGCCAGTCACAACGGTGCCGCGGCCGCTAATAGTGAAAACGTCCTCGACAGGCATAATGAAAGGCTTGTCGACGTCACGCACCGGCTCCTGAACGAAAGAGTCCACCGCCTCCATGAGTTTGATGATGGAAGGCTCGCCAAGCTCCGAAGAGTCGCCCTCTAGGGCTTTTAGGGCGCTGCCAATAATAATCGGCGTGTCATCGCCGGGGAATTTGTACTTGGAGAGCAGCTCGCGCACTTCGAGCTCAACCAACTCAAGCAACTCCTTGTCGTCGACCATGTCAGCCTTATTTAAGTAAACCACGATGGCTGGCACACCGACCTGACGAGCGAGCAGAATATGTTCACGGGTTTGCGGCATCGGGCCGTCAGCCGCCGAAACCACCAGAATCGCGCCGTCCATCTGCGCTGCGCCGGTGATCATGTTCTTGACGTAGTCGGCGTGGCCCGGGCAATCGACGTGAGCGTAATGCCGCTTATCGGTTTCATACTCTACGTGGGCGATGTTGATCGTGACGCCACGCTCTCTTTCCTCGGGGGCTTTATCGATCTGGTCGTAGGCCAGAAATTTCGCCTTGCCCTGTTTTTCTAAGACCTTCGTGATCGCTGCCGTCAGAGTCGTTTTGCCGTGGTCAACGTGACCAATCGTACCGATGTTAAGATGTGGTTTCTTACGCTCAAACTTCTGCTTGCTCATCTCACCCTCCTAAAGTGAAATACCAATTTTAATTTTTTCACCAGCAAATCAAAAAAGCCCAGGAGCGGGCTTGAACCGCCGACCTCGTCCTTACCAAGGACGTGCTCTACCGACTGAGCTACCTGGGCACATCCGACGATGGCCAATGGCAGGCACCGAGTACCGCCAGTGTTCGCATGCCATCAGCCATCCCAAAACTGGAGCGGGAAACGGGGCTCGAACCCGCGACCCCAAGCTTGGAAGGCTTGTGCTCTACCAACTGAGCTATTCCCGCAATCAATATGGTGGAGAGGGAAGGATTCGAACCTTCGAAGGCGATAGCCGGCAGATTTACAGTCTGCTCCCTTTGGCCACTCGGGTACCTCTCCTGATCGATACAATTCCCGAACCCAATTGCTAAGCGCCTGCGACCGATCTTCAACGCTCAAACTGGAGCTGGCGATAGGACTTGAACCTACAACCTGCTGATTACAAATCAGCTGCTCTACCGTTGAGCTACGCCAGCCAACCCATCATCTTCCATGCTCACACGCGAGACAAAAAACTCTTGCCCCTGTAGCATCAATCAAATGGCCGCATACGCTGATTCAATAAACCAAAATGTGTAAGAAAATCGGGCTCTTACTGGCAAACCCCTACGCCGGAGTGCTTATCCCCATTCGTAAACGGTTATTTAAACCACCTATGGCACTTAATGTCAATAGCTAGACAAGGCCCGTAGACAAAGGGAAACCGCGCCTAGCTGCGAGCTTGCCTTTGCCGCATTACCTCATAAAGAAACACGGCTGCGGCGACCGAGACGTTCAGCGACGCCACTCTGCCGAGCATCGGGATCGACACCAGAAAATCACATTCCTGACGAATTAGGGTTCGAATGCCGTCGCCTTCGCTACCGAGCACCAAACAGAGCTTTGCGGGATAAACCCGGTCGAAGATGCTTTCGGCGACCCCGACCGATAGCCCTACGGTCCAAAACCCCCGCTCCTTGAGCCCATCCATGGCTCGGCGGAGGTTCGTTGCCTTATGTATTTTCAGATGATGCACCGCACCCGCCGAAGTCTTGCTGACGACCGGTGTAACTTCCACCGAACGATCTTTAGGGATAACGATATGTTTTACTCCGACCGCTTCGGCGGTACGGAGAATCGCGCCAAAGTTATGCGGATCAGTGACGCCGTCTAACGCAACAATGCTGCCTGACCAATCCGAAGCGGCAACCGCCTCGAACAAGTCGTCCATGCCGCTGTATTCAAAGGGCTTGATTTTGGCCACCGCGCCTTGATGCCGTTGGCCCTGGGCAAGCCGGTCCAAGAAAGCGCGGCGCACCACCGTCGACCGCACGCCGCGCTTTTTCGCTTCGTCGCAAAGCTCACGAACCGCGTTGGCACCGGACTCTTGAGCAACTAGTATTTCCAGCACATCGTTTGCCTGGGCGCGCAGTTTTTCGCGGATCGCGTGCAGACCATAGAGCAGCCAGGGTTCTTGATTCATCGCGTTTTCTCTTCTCATTTTGCCGCAGTGAATTTACAAAGAATCGCTCAACCGATAACATGCTGTCACCGTGAAGCGAAAGAGACTGTCGCGCTATTTGATTTCCGAGATCTTGCCGCCCTTCTTGTTCGGCATCGTGACCTTCACTTGCATGCTCATGGTGTTCCGTATCCTGAAGTTGATCGATCTCGTAGTGACCCGGGGCGTGCCGCTATCGCAGGTGGGAAAATTACTTTCGCTCATCGTGCCGACCTTTCTCGAGTTGACCGTGCCAATGGCGTTTCTCCTGGCTATCTTGCTAGGGTTGGGACGACTGGCCGGGGATCAAGAAATCATCGCCCTGAAAGCTTCCGGTGTGAGCCCCTGGCAAATCCTCAAACCGATTGCCTGTCTTGCCGCGGTTGTGGCGCTCATCACCCTTGGGCTTACGCTTTTCGCGCGCCCTGCGGCGAATCAGGCGCTGCGCCGGGAACTTTTCAGTATTGCTAAAGTCCGCCTCGGTACGGCGTTAAAAGAAAAGGTCTTCAACGACGATTTTCCTAAGATCCTGCTTTACATTGAAGAGTTGGTACCGCCCGGCAACACGGCCAAGGGCGTTATGATCATCGACAAAAGAGAGCGCAACAAAGACGACATCATCCTCGGCAAGGTTGCGTTCATCAGCACCGATGAGGAAACCAACAGCCTCGGCTTCAGGGTCTTCGATGGTTCGGTCTACAGCCGTGAAAAGAGCAAGCCTGGATTTAGCCAGACCAAATTCAACATATACGACTTCAAGCTCGACCTTGACGAGCTTGTCAGTCCGGCCAAGAGAAAGGACGCGGGTCCCAAAGAGACTTCGCTGGCACGGCTGCTCAATACCATCCGAAGCAAAGAGAGCCAGGGCATTAAAGTGATCGCCGAGAAGATGGAACTACACCAACGCCTCTCCTTTGCTTTTGTGCCGCTGGTTTTTTGTTTGTTGGGAGTAGCCCTGACGTTGTTACCGCGAAGCTCCCGGGCAAGCCGCTCATGGGCGTTTACCTTATGCCTCTTTTGGCTCATGGCTTACTATGCTTTGCTTTCGCTGGGCAAAGCTTTGGGTGACAAAGGCACTCTACCCCCCTGGGTCGCGCTATGGCTTCCCAACATGGTTGTCGGCACCATCGCCGCGCAGCTCTTTTTTAAGGCGATCAAGGAAAGTCCTCTGAAAATGCAAACCTGGTTCGATTGGGCGCTCAACTGGGGGGCTCGACGCAGGATTGCATTTCGCAAGCGAGCTCAAGCTTAACCCG
Organism: Deltaproteobacteria bacterium; assembly: GCA_016874755.1. NCBI lineage: Bacteria > Pseudomonadati > Myxococcota > Myxococcia > Deltaproteobacteria bacterium. The sequence continues at coordinate 109,880 of VGTH01000009.1, forward strand.
ATGAATGTTCGTGCCCGGACAAAATTTCTCCCCATTGGTTCAGTGCTCGACCGTTATCTTGGCGTGTCCTTCCTGCGAATGTTTTTTGCCAGCCTGGCGGTCGTTACGGCTCTGTTTCTAGTGGTCGATTTCTTCGACCGCGTCAGCACCTTCCTTGAGACGGGCACGTCGCTTTGGACCGTCCTGCGCCTGTTTTTCTATCGGGCGCCTTTGTCGATCTCGCGCATGACCGGGTTCGCCACGCTTTTTTCTACCTTGTTTTGTTTGAGTGTGATGGCTCGCACACAAGAAATCACCGCCATGCGCTCGAGCGGACTGAGCGTGCAACGCCTGGCCCTGCCAATATTTCTGTTATCGCTGCTGATCGGTGCAGGCACCTTTTTCTGGAATGAGACCCTCGTGCCGAGTTTTTCACACCGCGCCGAGGTGATCTATCGAACTGAGATCAAAAACAAGAAACAACAAAGCCTGATTGGCACCACCGACATTTGGATGCGCTCGGCAAATAGCTTTATCAACATCGACAGTTTCGACACCAAAACCAGCGCGCTGAAGGGTATTACAATTCTGCGGCTCGACAGGGACTTCGGTCTGATTGGCTTCGTCGAGATCCCCGACTCACGTTGGCTCGGCAAGCGTTGGGAAGCCCGCCCCGCAACCGAATGGAATTTTGCGCCAGACGGGAAGTTGACAAGCAAAACCACTAACCTTGCTCCCCCGCTAGTGGAAACTCCGGATGACCTTAAGCTGCTCGCCCGCAATACCGACCAGTTTGGCTTTTTTGATTTGCAGAAACAAATCGCCGACATGAAGAGCAAGGGGATCGATGCCACCAATTATGAGGTCGATCTGCAATCCAAACTCGCGGTGCCGCTGATTTCGCCGCTGATGGTCCTGGTGGCGATTCCCTTCGCCCTGAAAAAGCGTGTCAATGCCGGTTTGGCCTTGAGTTTTGGCTTTGCCATGGCGATCGGATTCAGCTACTGGGTCCTCTCCGCTTTCTGCATATCGCTGGGCCACGGCGCGGCTTTGCCGCCATGGATTGCGGCGTGGCTGCCCAACGCGATTTTTACGTTGATCGGATTATATTACGCCACTGCCGAGCAGTGACGGGAAAAGCATCCTGAAAAATAGAAAACGGGCGGCAGGGTTAGTGCTCGCCCGTTTTTGTGCTTCCAGTTTTCCGAAAGAAATTAACGCTTTGAATACTGCGGCCGTTTGCGCGCTTTGTGACGGCCATACTTTTTTCGCTCGACCGCGCGCGGATCGCGTGTCACGAAACCGGCTTTTTTCAGAGGCGGGCGAAGGTCGGGATTGAAATCGATAAGCGCGCGCGTGATGCCATGGCGTATCGCGCCGGCCTGGCCTGAGATGCCACCGCCGGTGACGTTGACGTCAATGTCAAAATTACCCTTGGTTTGTGTCACATCGAAGGGTTGCAACACGATCATCCGGGCTGTTTCTCTGCCAAAGTATTCTTCGAGAGAACGGTTGTTGATTTTGATGACGCCTTTGCCACGAGCCAGAAACACGCGGGCTACCGAAGTCTTCCGCCTGCCGGTTGCGTTCGATATTTTCTCTGCCATTCGACTGTTGCTCCCTCAGTTCTAAACGATCGCCAACGGCTGCGGTTTTTGCGCATCGTGTGGGTGCTCCGCGCCAGCGTAAACCTTCAACTTCGTCATGAGCTTGCGGCTCAAACGATTCTTCGGCAACATGCCTTTGACGGCAAGCCGCACTAGCTGCTCGGGCTTTTCGTTTAACATTTCCGTTGCGCTGCGTTCGCGAATGCCGCCGGGATACTCGGTGTGACGGTAATAGATTTTATCTTCCAACTTCTTCCCGGTGAGCTTGACCCCCCGGGCGTTCACAACGATAACGAAATCCCCGGCATCCATGTTCGGCGTAAACGTCGGCTTGTGCTTGCCGCGCAAAACTTTGCCGATCTCAGTCGCCATTCGCCCAAGGACTTTTCCCTGAGCATCGACGATGAACCACTTTCTCTGGGCCAATGCCTCTTTAGCATTCATGATATCACCTGGCATGTGCCGCCAGTCTCAGTCCAAAAAAATGGCGGGGCCGACGAGACTCGAACTCGCGACCTCCGGCGTGACAGGCCGGCGTTCTAACCAACTGAACTACGACCCCGACAGACAAAAGACTCAGACTATGGCGACTCCTGCTTCACCTATTCATCACTTTGCTGGTAGGCGGTACAGGATTTGAACCTGTGACCCCCGGCTTGTAAGGCCGATGCTCTCCCGCTGAGCTAACCGCCTCCAAAACTGCCCATGTCCATTGCTACTGGCAAAACCATGAACAGCCCACCAGCAGCTCAATCCAATCTTCCAAAAAATGGCTGCCGCGGCTCAGTCGAAAGGCGCGCTGGACACACGGTTGCGCACAAACTTTTTGCAAAAAATCTATATAACAACCAGGATGCCGAGTGTCAAATCACCCGGCATCCTGGTTCGCGTTATTGTGGTAAGATTTCCGGACTGGGGGCGTCATCCACCTTGTCAGCGAAGGGCGTGGACTCTTCCTTCGATTCGGCGGCGAGCGAGAGATTCTTGAACAGATTCTCCGGATCGTCGACCACCAATGCCTTTTTCAGTACATCATCGACGTGCGAGACCAACTCAAGCTCAACGCTTTTTAGCACCGTAGCGGGGATCTCCTCAATGTCTTTTTCGTTCTCTGCCGGAATCAAAACTCTCTTGATACCGGCGCGATGGGCCGCCAAAACCTTTTCTTTCAGACCGCCTATAGGCAGCACCGAACCGCGCAAGGTAATCTCGCCGGTCATGGCCATATCGCTGCGCACCGGGATTCGCACCAGTGCGGATACCAGAGATGTCGCCATCGTGATACCCGCGGACGGACCGTCTTTGGGAATCGCTCCTTCGGGAACATGGATATGGACATCGATCTTTTGATAAAAGTCTTTGTCTAACCCGAGCTCGGTGGCGCGTGAGCGCACGTAGCTCATTGCCGCACGGGCCGACTCCTGCATGACGTCACCAAGTTTGCCGGTGATAATCAGCTGGCCTTTCCCCGGCATGATGGTCACTTCGGTCGCAAGCAACTCCCCGCCGAGCTCGGTCCATGCTAGACCGGTGGTGACACCAACCTTATGTTCTTCATCCGCCTTGCCGTAACGGAATCGGATCGGCCCGAGGTACTTGTGCAGGCTCTTGCTGCCGATCTGCATGTGCGCGTTGCGATCTTTCTTGACGACCTCCACCGCAACTTTTCTGCAAATGGCCGAGATCTCGCGCTCGAGACTACGCACGCCGGCTTCCTTGGTGTAATGTCGGATCACGCCGAGCAGCGCATTGTCCGTAAACACGACGTTATCGGGTGTTAGGCCATTGGCTTCTTTTTGCTTCTCCAAAAGATACTTTTTCGCGATGCTCAGTTTTTCCAGCTCCGTATAGCCTGCGATCCGGATGATCTCCATCCGATCTTGCAGCGGGCGCGGGATGCGGTCCAAAGTATTTGCCGTGCTTATAAACATCACTTTGGAAAGGTCATAATCGAGGTCCAGGTAGTGATCATTGAAGGACGTGTTCTGCTCGGGATCGAGCACTTCGAGCAATGCTGAAGAAGGATCACCGCGGAAATCAGTCGACATCTTGTCGATTTCATCCATCAAGAACACCGGATTACTGGAGCCGGCTTTTTTCATCGATTGGACGATCTTGCCGGGCAAAGCACCGATATAAGTGCGCCGGTGACCGCGAATCTCAGCTTCGTCGCGCACGCCGCCAAGCGAAACACGGACAAATTTTCTGCCGGTCGAGCGTGCGATCGAGCGCCCCAATGAGGTCTTGCCGACACCAGGAGGGCCAACCAGGCAAAGGATCGGCCCCTTGATTTTGCCCACCAAGCTTTGCACCGCCAAGTATTCGAGAATTCTCTCTTTGACCTTCTCTAAACCGTAGTGATCTTCTTCAAGAACTTTCTCGGCTTCGTTGATATCCAACTTATCATCGGTAAATTCGCTCCAAGGCAAGCTAAGGATCCAGTCGATGTAGTTGCGGACAACCGTCGCTTCCGCTGACATGGGCGACATCATCTTGAGCTTCTTCAGCTCCTTTTCGACCTTGTCCTTCGCTTCGGCGGAGAGCTTTTTTTGTTTGATCTTTTCTTCTATCTCCTGGATTTCGTTTTTAAACTCATCTTTTTCGCCGAGCTCTTTCTGAATCGCGCGCATCTGCTCGTTGAGATAGTATTCTTTCTGCGAACGTTCCATCTGCTTCTTGACGCGCGAGCGAATCCGCCGCTCGACCTCCAGGATTTCGATTTCGGCGCGCATATGCGCGAGGACTTTTTCCAATCGCTCTGAAGCGTTAAAGGTCTCGAGCAAATTTTGCCGGTCGGCAAGCTTGATGCCGAGGTGGGCGACGATCGTGTCGGCCAGACGGCCAGGATCATCGATCGAAGAAACCGACATCACCATTTCGGGCGGGATCTTCTTTTTCAGCTTGACATAATTCTCGAAAGTCGTGTGCACCTCGCGCGTCAAAGCCTCGATCTCAGTGTTGCGCTCGACAACTTCAGGGGCATCTTCGACTTCCACCAGAAAAAAGTCCGGGTTGTTCACAAAGCGAGCGACCTGGGCCCTCTTTTTCCCTTCGATTAGGACTTTAACCGTGCCGTCGGGCAGCTTGAGCATCTGCACCACCGCGCCCAGAGTACCGATTTTGAAAATATCTTCTTCGCTAGGCTCGTTGGTCTTGGCGTCCTTCTGCGAGGAAAGAAAAATCGGGCTCTGTTTCTGGGTTGCCTCTTCCAACGCTTTGATCGAGCGCTGCCGCCCGACGAACAGCGGCACTACCATGTGCGGAAAGACTACGATATCTCTCAGCGGCAATAGGGGCACACGTGTCGCGCCCCCCGCTTGGTCTTTGTCGTCTTTTTTGTCGTTGCGAAACAACATAGATTCGTTTCCCCCCTAAGCGCTCTCCGCAGCCTTGGTGTATACGACTATCGGCGGTTCGTTTTTCTCAACAACATCCTGAGAAATCACAACCTCTTTGATATTCGGCTGCGACGGCATATCATACATGATCTCAAGCATGATGTTCTCCATGATCGCCCGCAGCCCGCGCGCTCCCGACTTGCGCTTCATCGCTTCGCGCGCAATGGCGCGCAACGCGTCTTCGTGAAACTTGAGATGCACGCTCTCCATCTCAAAAAGTTTAGAATACTGCTTGGTCAGCGCGTTCTTTGGCTCTTTCAAGATGCGCACCAAAGCCGATTCATCCAATTCATCCAGCGTTGCGATCACCGGCAAGCGGCCGATAAACTCGGGAATCAAGCCAAATTTCAGCAAATCCTCCGGTTGCACATCGTGTAGCAGCTCAGTCGGCCGGCGCCCGTCTTCTAACTGACCACCGAATCCCATGCGCTTCCTGCCGATCCGCTTGCGGATTATGTCCTCAAGTCCGACGAATGCGCCGCCGCAGATAAACAAGATGTTGGTCGTATCAACTTGCAAAAACTCCTGTTGCGGATGCTTTCTGCCCCCCTTGGGAGGCACACTCGCCATCGTCCCTTCGACTATCTTTAGCAGCGCCTGCTGCACCCCTTCGCCCGAAACGTCGCGGGTAATCGAAGGATTGTCCGACTTGCGCGAAATCTTATCGATCTCGTCTATATAGACGATGCCGCGCTGCGCTTTTTCAACGTCGTAGTCAGCGGCCTGCAATAAATTCAAGATGATATTCTCTACGTCCTCACCGACGTAGCCAGCCTCAGTTAGGCTAGTCGCATCCGCGATCGTGAACGGAACCTGCAGGAAACGGGCCAAAGTCTGAGCCAGCAACGTTTTTCCAGAACCCGTGGGGCCGAGTAGAAGAATATTGCTCTTCTGTAACTCGACATCGCCGGTCACCATCTGGCTGTCGATTCGTTTATAGTGATTATGAACCGCAACTGCGAGAATTTTCTTAGCACGCTCCTGACCGATCACATATTGGTCGAGGACGCGCTTTATTTCCGAAGGCTTGGGAACGTTGGAGGACGCATTGAGGGTCTCGTCGTGATCGACTTCTTCGGCGATGATATCGTTGCACAGGTCGATACATTCATCACAAATATAAACCGTCGGGCCGGCGATGAGTTTGCGAACTTCATCCTGACTTTTGCCGCAGAAAGAGCAAACCAGATTTCCGGATCGGTCATCGCCATGCTTTGGCATAAAACCCCTCGTGTGGGCAGCTTTCTACTTCTTGAGTAAGCCAGTGTCGGGACGGCTGGCGATCACTTCGTCGACCAAACCATATTCCTGGGCCTGCTTCCCCGTCATAAATAGGTCGCGATCGGTGTCCTTTTCAATTCGCTTCAAGCTCTGCCCGGTGTGCCGCGTCAAGATGTTATTGAGCTCTTCGCGCATGCGCAATATTTCTCTAGCCTGGATGTCAATGTCTGTGGCTTGTCCCTGGAAGCCGCCCAATGGCTGGTGAATCATGATGCGCGAATGGGGTAACGCAAAACGCTTGCCTTTAGCTCCCGCTGCCAACAACACGGCACCCATACTCGCCGCTTGACCGACACAAACCGTCGAGATTTGTGGGCGGATATACTGCATCGTGTCGTAGATTGCCAAACCGGCCGTCACCGATCCACCCGGGCTGTTAATGTAGAAGAAAATATCGCGCTCAGGGTCTTCAGACTCGAGGAAAAGCAGCTGGGCAGTGATGAGATTGGCAACTTCGTCGCTAACGACAGTGCCAAGAAATACGATCCGATCTTTAAGCAGGCGAGAATAAATGTCGTAGGCGCGTTCCCCGCGTCCGGTTTGTTCAACAACGATCGGAATGAAACTCATGACTCGGGGGACTCCTTAACCGTCAGTTCCGAGTCTAGCTTTTTTTGCCTTCATCATCAACCTTAGGAGCCGGCGGATCGACCTCTTTTATCAGCGATTTTTCCAAAAGAAAGCTTAAAGTTCGGTCAAAAACTATCTGCGCGCGCAAATCTTCGCGCGCTTCAGGCCGCGCATAGTAATCGCGCACGGTTTTGGCGCGCTCGCCCGATGAGCGGGCCATCGTATCGATGCGTTCTTGCAGCTCCCGATCATTCACTTCAATCTTTTCTTGCTGCGAAATCTTTTCGACCAGCAGCGTCGCCTGAATTTGTCGGGCAGCGCGGCCCTCGAAGAGCTTTTTCGTCTCTTCGGTGGTCGCCGGCGCCTCGTCCGATGCGCCGTTGGCAGCACCGCGATCATCGTACCGTTCCATTAGATAGCGAGTTTGCCGTTCAACCATAGCTGGTGGCGGCGTAACCGAGTGCTTGTCTAAAATACGACTTAGGACCTGCTCCTTGAGCTCCTCTTCTTGGTAACGCTTGAACTCATCCTCCAAGCGCCCACGAATTTTTCCTCTAAGTTCCTCCAACGATGCGCACTCGCCGTGGTCCTTGGCGAATTCGTCATCTAGAGTCGGCAGGACTTTTTGCTTTAAGTCGCGCACGAGGATTTCAAAGTCCACCGTCTTACCCGCTATTTCTTTATTGGGGTAATCTTCTGGGTAAGGCACTTGAATCGCGTCACGCTCACCCACCTTTAAGCCAATTAACGAAGTTTCAAACTGCGGTAGAACCTGCCCCGCGCCGATTTGCAAAGGATAGTTTTCACCTTTTCCGCCGGCGAAAGGTTTGCCCGAAAGGGAGCCAGAAAAATCGAGGGTGATGAAATCGCCCTTGTGCACGACCTCACGATTCTCCACCGGCTCGAGCCGCGCGTGGCCCTCCTGCAGGCGTGCCAAGGCCGCGTCCACTTGCTCATCGGTAATGGCGAAACGGACTTTCTCGACCTCGACTCCGAGATAATCCTGGATTTGGATTTCAGGCTTGACCTCAAAGACCGCGGAAAACGAAAACGGCCCGCCGTCTTTCAATTCATGGGCATCGATCTCCGGGCGTGAAACGATCTGCATCCCACGATCTCGGATAACTTCGCCCAAACTCTCTTCGACCAGGTGAGAACGCACCTCGCCGGTAATTTCCTCGCCGTACATCCGTTGCAGCACCGTGCGCGGCGCCTTGCCGGCGCGAAAACCGCGAATACGCACACGCCGGCCGAGGTCGCGATAGGCGCGCACAAATTCGTCAGTGACCTTTGCTGAGGGCAACTCGATCTGAACTTTTCGTTGAACCGGACTTATTTCAGCGACATCCACTTTCATAGTCAAAAGCGCGCGGCGATCCTCGGCTCCCTCGCAAAAATCTCTTTACTCAACCCCGCGGCGGCAGCCGATCGATGACCCGACGTTTCACCTTTCTCGATTTGCGTTGCAGCACCATACTTGGTGCGAGAGGGGGGACTCGAACCCCCACGGTTGCCCGCTAGATCCTAAGTCTAGTGCGTCTGCCAATTCCGCCACTCTCGCACGACTTTTTGCGTTATTGCGCGAACATCTGGCAAATCTAGGGCAGAGTAGGAAACACCTTGCACTATGTCAAGGACTGAACGGCTGCTTTCTCGCGTGGTTGCGCGCAAAATTTCTCTTTAAAAATGGCCAACTACCCGTTATTAGTGTTTCCGACAGCCCATGAAGAACTTTTTCAAAGTGGTCACGCCCAAAGAAGCCTATCACCAGCTCGCACAGGCAAACCCGGGCGCACCCGAGTCCATCGATGTGGTTAAGGCGCGCGGCCGGGTTCTGGCGAACGATCTTTTTTCGGCAGTCGACCTGCCCCACTTTCATCGTGCCGGCATGGACGGATTTGCCGTGCGCGCCAAAGACACCTTTGGCGCCAGCGCCACTTTGCCGGCCTATCTCAAACTCACCGGCACGGTGGACATGGGAAAAGACGTAACGCAAAGCGTCGCCCCGGGGGAAACCATGCGCATCTCCACCGGCGGCATGTTGCCCCCCGAATGCGACGCCGTGGTTATGGTCGAATACACCGAAGAGCTCGACAACGGCACGGTGGAAATCCAACGCGCGGTAGCGCCATGGCAAAATGTCATTCAGATCGGCGACGATATCAGGAAAGGCGATTTGGTTTTTCCCCGCGGCCGCCGTTTGCGCGCCCACGATCTCGGCGCACTCACCGGCATCGGAGTAAGCTCGGTGGAAGTTTTCAAGAAACCGCGTATTGCGCTGATCTCGACCGGCGATGAAATCATCGACGCCGCGAGCGAGCCCGGCCCAGGCCAGGTGCGCAATATCAATCAACACTCGCTCGCCGGTTTGATTGAAGAATGGGGCGCCGAGCTGCATGACTACGGCGTTGTCCGCGATGATCGGCAGGCATTGGAACAAACGATCAACAGAGCCCTGATACAAGCCGACTCCTTATTTCTCTCTGGCGGCAGCTCGGTTGGCGCCCGCGACATCACGCTCGATGCAATCTTGGCGATGCCGGAGGCAAAAATCTTTTTTCACGGCATTTCTGTGAGCCCAGGCAAGCCGACAATCTATGCCGAAGCGTGCGGCAAACCGATTCTCGGCCTGCCCGGGTATCCGGTATCGGCGCTGGTGATTTTTGATCTGTTTGCGGTCCCGCTACTGCGCCGATTGTCCGGGGAAACTTTGGACGAGGCAGAGCACTTTCACGCCAACTGCCGTGCTATACTGAAGACCAATGTCGCCTCACAAAGCGGCCGCGAAGACTACGTGCGCGTCAGCCTCGAGCGCGCTTCGGACAAGCTTTACGCAACTCCTCTTCCCAACAAATCCGGCGCGATCTTCACCTTGGTCAAAGCCGACGGCATGATCCGCATCGAGCTCAACCAAGAAGGCGTGGAAGCCGGCGAAGAAGTTGACGTGATGTTGTTCTAGCGACGGACGTTCGATGGCGCGCAAACGATACTTGAAGAAAACGCCGCTGCATGAAGCCCGCGAGCTCTTTCTCGCGCGCATCGATCCAAGCCAATTGGAGTCGGAAACCGTCGCGGTCGGCCAGGCGCTCAATCGCACCACCGCAGTGCCTGTGTTCGCCAAGATCTCGGCACCGCATTACCACGGCTCGGCGATGGACGGCATCTGCGTGCGCGCTGAGGACACCTTTGGCGCCACCGAGTTCAATCGTAAACAGCTGCGCTTGCTCACCCGTGAAGACGCGCCGACGGGTCGTTTCGCCTACGTCGACACCGGCCACGCGCTGCCGCTCTGGGCCAACGCTGTGATCATGATCGAAAAAGTGCACCAGGTCGACGACCAGACGTTAGAAATTTTCGAATCGGCAGCGCCCTGGCAAAACGTCCGGTTGGTCGGCGAAGACGTGGTCGCCACTGAATCGCTGCTACCGCGCGCCCATCGGCTGCGCCCCTACGATCTCGGCGCATTGCTTGCCGCCGGCCATACCGAAGTGAGAGTCCTCGCGCGGCCGCGCGTGGCGATCATTCCCACCGGCGATGAAATCGTTCAGCCCGGGCCCAATGTCCAACCGGGGCGGATCATCGACTTCAACTCCACCGTTTTAGCTGCGCTGATTACGGACGCCGGCGGCGACGCGACCATTTTGCCAACCGCGAGCGACGATCCGGCAAAAATCAAAGAGAGTCTTGCTGCCGCGCTCAAAGATCATCACATGGTCGCCATCATCGCCGGCTCCTCCGCCGGCGAACATGATTTCACTGCGCAGGCGATCGAAGAAAACGGCGAGCTGCTCGCGCACGGCATCGACGTTATGCCCGGCAAGCCGGCGATTCTCGGCGTTGTCCAAGACAAACCGGTAATCGGCGTGCCCGGCTATCCGGTCTCCGCCATCGTCGTTGCGCGCGAAATCATCGAAGCCGCGCTGGCGAAATTTCTCGGCCAAGGTTTCGTTGCGCGCACCAAGGTCAATGCCTATATCCCCAAGAAAATCGCCTCCCATTTGGGCACCGAAGAATTGCTCCGCGTCACGCTCGGACGGGTCGAAAACAAACTCGTCGCCGTGCCGCTGCGGCGCGGCGCCGGCGTGATCACGACGATGGTGCAGGCCGACGGCCTGTTGCGGATTCCTAGTCTCGTCGAAGGCATCAATGCCGGGGAAGAAGTCGAGATCGAGCTGCTCCGCCCGGCTGAAGCCATCGATCGGACGGTCCTCTGCACCGGCAGCCACGATCTTACAATTGACGTCCTTGGCGATGAGCTAAAACGCAATTTCCCAGGCATGCGGATCGCCGCCAGCAATGTCGGGAGCCTCGGAGGCCTAACCGCCATCCAACGCGGCGAAACCCACATCGCCGGCACGCACCTGCTAGACATGGCAACCGGTCGCTACAACGTTCCTGATATACAGCGTTCGATCGCAAAGACACCGATAGTCTTGGTTCATTTGGTGCGCCGCCAACAAGGTTTGCTCGTGGCACCAGGCAATCCGAAGAATATTGCCGCGCTAAAAGACATCGCGCGCACTGACATCAGGTTCGTCAATCGCCAACCCGGCTCCGGCACCCGCGTGCTGCTCGACTACGAGTTGCAAAAATTGAGGGTCGAGCCGCGCGCAATCCACGGCTACGAACGCGAAGAGTTCACGCACATGGGCGTTGCCGTCGCCATTGCCAGTGGCCTTGCCGACGTCGGCTTAGGCGTGCGCTCCGCGGCAAACGCGCTCAATCTCGAATTCATCCCGGTGGGTGAGGAAGAGTACGACTTACTGATCCGCCGCTCGTTCTTTGCCTCCGACGCCGGTGCCAATTTGCTCCAAGTGATCCGCTCCGCAGAGTTTCGTAAAGCGGTCGAAGCCCTCGGCGGTTACGACGCCGGCGTTTCGGGCGAGCTCGTCTATCAACAATAACTAAACCTTCCGACAAACCGAACAAGGGCACAGCCCGCGCAGATACTCGTAGGTGTAAATTCCGGTGCTGTGGCCGTCGTGCCAGCGAAATTCGATGGCGTAGTTACCCACGGGTTGAACGCCAACCAGCTGCGCGTCCGGCACATCGATAAACCGGCGCTGCGCCCCATGCCCCTGGCACAGCGCACAGGGACAGTAGCCGCGCAAATAGGTTTCAGCGTAGTCACCGATATGGCCATCGTCCCAAGTGATGCGCACCACTTGGTTGGCTTTGACGTGATTGATCTCCGTTGGCAAATGCGCGCCCACAAAAATCCTCTAACTCGCAGTGCTGATGCAGTTGATTAGGTTTCGATTCACCAGAAAAGTGCGCGCGGGAATATCCCGCCTGTCGAGAAAAACCGCCTCGGTGACGGGAACAAACCGGGTGCGCGCCATTAAGATTTCTTGCACATGGGCGCCCGGCGTCAGATGGACGTTGCCTTCAATCCAATAACGTCCCACGCCGAGCACCGCCCGACTCGGATCTTTCTTGACATAAAGATGTTCAAACCCCGCCCGGCTTTGGCGCAGCTGCGGACTCAAATCGGCTATCAGCAAGACCTGCTGCATGTAAACTAAATATTGACTCGCCAAGCTGCTCAGCGCATTGCCGGCAAGATCCGTCAACGCCGCATCACGCAACGAAAAGGCTTCCTCCCCTTCACGCAAGAGCAAGTGATTGCTCAAGCGATCTTGATGGGTGACAAGAACGCCACGGAGCACCGCCGTGTCGAAGTAAACTTCGAGCGGCATCGAGTAAGTCATGAAGTCTTGCGCCATAGAGTTTCTCGAAGAAAGCGGGAAAATTATCGCATTCGCTTCAGCCGCTGACAAGCTGAAGTCGGCAGGAGAAATTAATTTGGGGCTAAAGTGGAGAGAAATTTGGTGGGCCGCCGGAGACTCGAACTCCGGACCCGCTGATTAAGAGTCAGCTGCTCTACCAACTGAGCTAGCGGCCCACTGTCCTCGCGTTGCTCGGAATTTCAAATTGCAAATCTCAGATTCACCAACGATTTGGAATCTGGAATTTTCGATTCTGTAATCCCGCTTGGCGGGTATGGGGTGAGTGAAGGGACTTGAACCCTCAACCCCTGGAACCACAATCCAGTGCTCTAACCAGTTGAGCTACACTCACCGCATCCAAAACGTTCTGGCGCGCCAGAAGGGATTCGAACCCCTGACCTACGGCTTAGAAGGCCGTTGCTCTATCCAGCTGAGCTACTGGCGCTTACCAAAGTATGAAGGATGAAAGCGGAAGGAGGACCGGCCCGGGGCCCGTCTCTTTCTCATCCTTCATCCTTCATAATTCATCCTTTGATGGTCGGGGCGAGAAGATTTGAACTTCCGACCCCCTGCGCCCAAGGCAGGTGCGCTACCAGTCTGCGCTACGCCCCGTCAAAATAAACAGAAGTGCATTCTACACGGGAGAGGCTTTAAATCAACCCTAAATGTCACGTTCAGCTTCGCGCCGCGCCTCACAAACGCGCAGCGCTGCGACTCTCGCTGCGTCGCTTAGCGCGGCTGGCCCGGGGGATAAATTCGGAGAGAAAACGCTCGCTATAATATTTTAGCGTCGGCGCATAGTTTTGCGTATCGGAGAGAATCTTTTCGGGGACGACATACGGCGATTGCGCCAGCTCTTTGGATCGTTCGTCGACCCAGCGCACGATCATGCGCGGGGTCACTTCGAGATGAAACTGCAGCGCGTAGATTGTTTTGCCTATACGGAAAGCCTGATTTTTGAAATTCACCGACGAAGCGAGATGAATGGCACCGGGCGGCAGCTCAAACCCGTCGCTATGCCACTGAAACACGGTGGCGCTTTCCGAAAGATAACCCAGCAGAGAATCCACCTGTCCATGGGGTGTGATTGAGATCGGACTCCAACCGATCTCTTTCACGGGGCCACGATAAACCGTCGCGCCCAACGCCGCGGCGATGAGCTGTGCGCCGAGGCAAATGCCCAGCGTCGGCACATGGTCGTCAATGGCCGCGCGAATGATCCTTTTTTCCCAGCGCAAAAACGGAAAAGACTCTTCGTCGCCGACACTCATCGGACCACCAAGCAAAATCAATGCGCCAACCCGCTCCCAATCCTCAACCGGGATCTCGTCGTGAAATAGACGGATAATCCGATAGCGCACCCCTTGCTTTTCCAAAACGTCGGCGAAGAAACCAAGCTCTTCGAAGGGATCGTGCTGAAAAACTAAGACCTCTTCCATAGAGTCATGCCGAATCGCCAGTGTTGAGCATTGACGTTTCTGATCCGTCTCCACCCTCAACGCTCAGCTATCGAGAGCCGGATTTACGGACACTGCTTTGTTTGGCTCGTTTATTTGTTCAGTTCGCTCCTTCACCTAACGTGAGTCGCCGAGCCGGGCTGGCACCGGAAAAAGCTGGCGGCAGCCCGACTCGCCTTGAGCGTTTTAGGACTTGCTCTCGGTGGCAAACACCGCAGCGGTTTGGCGAGCTTGTTCCATCGCCACACCGCTGCCGCCTCCGCCTCCGAAGGAACGAGACATTCCAGAAGTTGTCGAAACGAAATCAGGGTAGGCGATATTGCCGTGCTCACCGATATCCAAACCCTCGATCTCTTCTTCGGCGGAGACGCGAATACCGATGGTGGCGTCGAGAATCTTCCAGAGTATGAAAGAAGTAATCAAGACAAAGGCGCCGACTCCGACGACGCCGATCAACTGGGCAAACAGCAGCTTGGTGCCGCCACCGAAGAACAGACCGTTGCCCGTCGTATTGGGTGTGAAATGGTCCTGAGCGAACAGGCCCACACAGATCGTTCCGAAAACTCCGCACACCAAGTGCACCGAGGTCGCACCGACGGGGTCGTCGATTTTAATTCTGTCGAAGAACAGTACTGAAACAACGACCAGAACACCGGCCATCAAGCCGATGATCAGCGAGCTCGGGATGCTGACGAAGGCACAAGCCGCAGTGATGGCTACCAGCCCGGCCAAAGCGCCGTTAAGGATCATCGTCAAATCCGGCTTTCCTAGTAGCATCCACGCCGCGATGGAAGCCGAAATCGCAGCCGCTGCGGCGGCAGTGTTGGTCGCAACGGCGATACGGCCAATGGCGCCAGCATCGGCCGCCATGGTGCTGCCAGGATTGAAGCCAAACCAACCAAACCAGAGGACGAAGACACCGATGGTGGCCATGGCGATGCTGTGCCCCGGAATCGGCAGAGGTTTGCCGTCGCGATTGTATTTGCCAATGCGCGGACCGAGTAGCATGGCACCAGTCAGAGCGGCCCAACCGCCGACGGAATGCACCACCGTCGAACCAGCAAAATCGAACATACCGAGCTTGGCAAGCCAACCGCCACCCCAGATCCAGTGTCCAACGATGGGATAGATTAACGCCACCATGACAAACGTGAATACATAAAAGGCGCCAAACTTGACGCGTTCGGCCACCGCCCCTGAGACAATCGTCGCCGCGGTCGCCGCAAACACCAACTGAAAGAAAAATTTCGTCCACAGCGGTACGCCGGTCCAGTTGATCGACGAGTAAACACCTTTGTAAGCGTCACCCATGGCCGGGCTATTGTCGGCGCCGCCGACAAACCACAATCCCTGCGTGCCGAAGAAAGCGTTGCCATCGCCAAACATGAGGCCCCAGCCGAGCACGAGGAAAGCGATCGAGGCGGCGGCGAAGACAACGAAGTTTTTGGCGAGAATCGTCACAGTATTTTTCGCCCGGCACAGCCCCGACTCCACCGAGGCAAACCCCAGGTTCATGAGAAACACCAGCATGCCGGCGATCAGCACCCAGACCGTATCGATCGCCACCTTGGCGCCGCCAATCTGATCGAGCAAACCCTGAGTGAACTGCGCCGGCTTGGCTGCCGGATCTTCCTTCTTCGCTGGTTCCGCAACCGGAGCAGCGACAGCAGGGGCTTGAGCTTTAACCCCTTCCGGTGCGACGGCGTCCTGAGCCAATGACAATCCCGTGAAAAACATCGCGCTGAGCGCAAGCGCGCAAGCAAAAACTTGCAAACTAAACTTAGACAATTTCATGGTTTCCTCCCAATGAGTTTCATCATTCCGCCCTCATCCTTCATCCTTCCTAAACCGCATCCGCACCGCGCTCCCCCGTGCGAATGCGAATGACCTCTTCCACGCTGCTGACAAATATCTTCCCGTCGCCAATCTTGCCGGTCTTGGCGGCATCGGTGATCACAGCAACGACCTTCGCCGCCAGTTCGTCTGAGACGAGAATTTGGATTTTCACCTTGGGCAAGAAATCCACCGAGTACTCCGCGCCGCGATAAAGTTCTGTGTGCCCTTTTTGCCGCCCGAAGCCTTTGACTTCTTCGACGGTCATGCCCTGGATGCCAGCCTTGGTGAGCGCTTCTTTGACTTCGTCGAGTTTGAACGGCTTGACGATCGCTTCGACCATCTTCATAACAGCTCCTTTGCTAACGACTCTGCTAAAGAATCTGCTGACCCGTCCTGACGGCGGTTACAGCAATGCCGGTGCCAGCACGGTCTGATCACCGCGAACCAGCCACTAAATATTGGAATCGTTAGAGATTATATGGCGGAGAGAAAAACTCTGGGAACGCGCGGCGAAGCGAGAGTTGCCTAGAATTTGGAGCGGCGCGATTAATAACTAAGCAGGTTACGTATCGATCTCGCGTAGAATCGCTTGGGTAAATTTCATGTCCGTCGGACTACCGCCGAGACCCGCGCCAGATAGGCGTTTTGCACAAGCACTTTTTTCCAACGCACTCTCGATCCGGCCAGCGGCGACCCGCTCGCCGATATGGCGCAGCATCATGACCGCCGCCGTAATCATCGCCGATGATGGTCTGCAATGAAAGAAAGGCTAAAGCCGCCGGTGCGCTAGCGCCGGCAGCTCGGCGCGAATTTTGGCGAGGTGCTCAAAGTCGAGTTCCGCGGTGATCACGCCTGGGCCATCTGGCAACTCCGCCAACACCGTGCCCCAGGGATCGACGATCATCGAGTGGCCGTGGCATTCGAAACTCTTTGGCGCTTTGCCGAATTGATCGGCGGCAATGACATACGCCTGATTTTCGATGGCGCGGGCGCGCAGTAAAGTTTCCCAATGCGCTTGGCCGGTAAATGCGGTAAACGCGGCGGGGACAAAAATCAAATGTGCGCCCTTGTCAGCGAGGCCGCGGTAGAGCTCGGGAAAGCGCAGATCGTAGCAAACCGTCAAGCCCATCGTGCCCAGCTCGGTTTCGGCGGCAACCACCTCCGCGCCATGCGCCCGCGTGTCCGATTCGCGCAGCGACACGCCGTTGGCAAGGTCGACGTCGAAGAGATGCACTTTGCGATAGGTGGCCAGCAACTTGCCATTGGGGTCGAATAGCAAACTCGTGTTGAAAGCTTTATTGCTGCCGGGAATCTCTTCGAGGATCGAACCCGCAAGAAAATAGATCCGCAGCTCGCGCGCCAGGCTCGCCAAAAATTCCGATGCAGGCCCGGGGATATTTTCCGCTGCGCCGCGTTCTTCTTTCTTGTTGCCGCGCCAGATAAACACTTCGGGCAACACCACCAAGCGCGCGCCCATTCGCACGGCTTCGCGCACCCAGCGTTCGGCTTCTTTCAAATTGGCCGCCTTGTCATCCGAGGCGACCATCTGCACGGCGGCAGCAGTGAATTTCATAGGCTTGCGACGTTGAGCGATGGAACCGTTAAACCGTGAACGCGATTTACCGGTTGAGGAACACCGGGCACGGGCTATTTCTCAAGACGTATTCGGTGGTGCTGCCGAGCACCATATTGATAATGCGCCGGTGGCCATGGGCGCCGATGAAGAGCAGATCGTAATCGCCTTCGTTCAAACGCTCGATGATCTTCTGTTCCGGATAACCACGATCGGTTTCGTAACGCACGGCGATCGAGTACGAGTTCAGGTATGATTTCGCCTGCCGAACATTGTCCTCCGCAAGCTTGGCCTCTCTGGCGATGCACAGCACGGTGAGCGGCAGTTTGAGCACGGTGCAAAACTCGGCCGCCGATTCCATCGCCGAGCTGGCGCGTTGGCTGCCGTCGTAGGCGAGCAAGGGTTTCTGGATAACGCTAAAATGCTTGGTGGAAACGAAGATCGGCCGCGGGCATTTACGCACGATGCTCTCCGCGGTCGTGCCCAGCAGGCCGGTCGTAAAATCTTCATTGACACCCCGATGACCAATGATCACCAAGTCGGCAACCTTCGAGCGCTCGCAAATCTCGTTGGCGATGATTCCGGTATCAACCACTGTCTGATGTTTGATGTTTTTCGCCTGGCAGCGTTGCACGAAGTCTTCGAGAATCATCTTGCCGCGATCTTCGAGGATCGCGCGCATTTTGGTCGACAGATCCAGATAGGGCTCCGCGCCCAGCGATCCCGAGATATCGTGGAAGAAAGTTCCTTCGAGGGAGATCGAGTCAATGACATGTTGACCGGTCAGCATGCCGTCGAACTGCTCGGTTATCCACAACGCGTAATCGAGCGCGCCGTACGAGTGTTCCGACCCGTCGAGGGGGATCAAGATATTTTTGATCATCGTTTGCCTCCTTTGCTAGCGGCTGCGGCACACATTCTTGTGGCGACGCTACCTTAACAACCCGAAGCAAATTTACAAGGCAAAATTGTTCCTTGCGGGCGAGGGATCAACGGTGGTAGAAGCCAGCGATAAGAGCGCTTTCTAATAAGGAGAAACATCATGGCAGCACAATTTATCGACCTTTTGAAAATCCCCGAGCTTTCGCCAAGCGCGATTTAGATAAAATCAAAGCGCCGGACGAGAAGAAGGCCAGAGCGCGAGCCGAAGGTTAGGACAAACCTATTAAGGAGATCACGTCCAATGATCTACGAAATCGCCATCCAACAAGTCGACCCGGCCAAACGGGACGAATACATCAAGAACTTCGGCAAGACCTTGATCGACGCCAATTTTGCCGGGTCGCATTCGATAAAGATTTTTGAATGCATCGAAGATCCGGCAAAAGTAATTTTGCTGATCGCCTGGGACAGCGTCGAGGCGCACACGCAGCATCGCGGCACGCCGGCGCACAACCACATGCGCGAAGAAAACTCGCGCTACCAAACCGCCAAGAGCGACGGTGCCCATTACCAGCTGCACGAGATCAAGCCTTAGCTTTAGGCGCAACATTGCTTGACAGCTCTAAGCCCCCTCTGTATTCAACAGAGAATTATTGGAGGGACTGCATGAATCTTGATGAGCTCAGCCAGTGGATGAAAGACCGCAACTTAAAGGGCCACTGGGAACATTCGGAGTGGTCGCAAAAGGTCCAGCCCCATCTCTGGAAAGGCCAAGAAATCTTGCAGGCGCTCAACTGGTCCGGCGAGTTGATCACCACCGGTGAAGCGGGGCGCCGCACCATTCAGATGCGCAACCCCGGACTTTCCGCCGGCATGACCAATACCGTGCATATCTCAGTCCAGCTCGTGAAACCCGGCGAAGTCGCCGCGGCGCACCGCCACACGGCGGCGGCGATTCGCTTCATCGTCAAAGGGACGCCCAACGCCTACACCGTGGTCGAGGGGGAGCGTTTTCCGATGTTCGAAGGCGATTTCATTACGACGCCGAACTGGACCTGGCATGATCATTTCAATGACGCGACGGAGCCGGTCATGTGGCTCGACGGGCTGGACGTAAGACTGGTCACCCACCTTGGCGCAATGATTCAGGAGAACTTCAAAGCCGCGCAGCAACCGGTGGAGAAACCCGAGAGCTATTCGTCAAAGGTTTTCTCCCATGCGCGGCCGAGCTGGATCAAGAACGCCTTCGACGCCCCGCCCTATCGCTACCCTTGGGAAGAGACCAACGCGACGCTGCAATCGCTCAAAACCAGCGCCGGCGACCCCTACGACGGAATTCTTTTGGAGTACACCAATCCGGTCGACGGCGGCCACACCTTGCCAACTTGCTCTTGCTCGATTCAGCTTTTGCGACCCAAAGAAAGAACCAAGACCCATCGCCACACCAGCACCACCGTTTACTACGCGTTTCGCGGCAGTGGTATGACCAGAGTCTCGGCCAACGAACTGCGCTGGGACAAGACCGATATTTTCGTTGTGCCATCGTGGCAATGGCACTCCCACGAAAACGCGAGCAACGAAGACGCCATCCTGTTCTCGATCAGCGATCGACCGGCGACTGAATCGCTCGGGCTTTACCGCGAAGAAACAGAATAATTGGGCGGTGTTTTGATCAGCGAAGGGTAAGACCCCGTAGGATGCTCTTGCCCTTGCTTCTTTCCCTCTTCTTTTAAGGCCGCGCACTACAGCCGAACATTGCTTTCCCACGGCAGGTCTCGCTGCGTCCGCAAGCAGTTTGGCCCAATTGCGGGAACTTTTGCCCGCGAACTAGCCTTACCGCGCCCGCTTGCCGCGATCTGGTCTCAATTTTCTGCACACCGCGCCGATAGACAGCTTAGGCAATTGATTGCCGACAATGAATTGGTTGACGGAGGGAAATGATGTCTATCGGTGATGAACAGCAAGATGTGCCCAACAGCAGCGAAGGACAGCTTGCTGCCGAATCCGGTCCAGCGAAAGAACGCACCGCCAAGCCCAAGCAATCCGCCAAAGCCCACCTGTTCGTGACCATTACTCACTGGGCTATGGTCATTCTGCTGCTTTTGGCGTTGCTTTCGGGCATGCGCATCGGCTGGGGCTATACGGAAAGCCCGCTCGGAGGCGAGCAAGGTCTGTGGGCTAGCTTTCTAAACAGCATCGCTCCTAAAGGCGATTTGTTTGGCTTCAACCTCATTGACCTCCATGTTCCATTGGCGCTCTTCATGATCGCCGTCTCGGCCGTCTACGCGATCTACATGTTCCGCTCGCGTGCATCCAAGCGCCTGCGCGTCACCGGCAAGGACATGGAGAAGCTCCAAAAAGGCTTGCGCGCAGGAAACTTCTGGCGCAACAAAGCTGCGCTCTGGTCGGCAAACTTGATTGTTTACTGGGTTGCGTTCGTGTTCGTCATCGTGCTCGTTGGCACCGGCTTGGCGATGTACTTTCTCAACTCCGGCCTCGCCGATTTTGGCCCCATGGAGTATGTCGGCGGCTACTCGACGGTGCGGTTGCTGCACGGCCTGATCGCCTACCTGTTAATCCCCTACACGATTCTGCACTCTCTATTACAATGGTTCTTCGGCCGCTTCTGGTCGATTTTCAAAGCCCAGCTCTACCGTCCGCATATGCGTGCCGGCGCCATCGGTCTCGTGTTTGGCGTTATCTGGTTCGGCTGGCTTTACGCGTGGAACGAAAAGCCGCTGAGCATGACCGTGGCGCGGCTGCCGGCGACCGTCTCTCCTCCCGTCCTTGACGGCATCGAGAATGAGGCCGCCTGGGAATACGTCAAATCCGTCCCCGCCCAGCGTGCGGTGCTCTTGCGCACGCCGGCGAAAATTCAGCTTTGGTTCAATGAGCCGCTTGAATCAAAGTATTCAAGCCTGAGCGTTACGGATGAGGCGGGCAAAAGCATTGCGCTTTCCGGGCTCGAAGTCGGCGGCGACGAACCGAAACGCATTACCGCCAATCTGAGCGCTCTCCCCGCTGGTCGTTACATAGTTAAATACCGCGTGCTTTCCGTCGATGGCCACATCGTTCAAGACCAGTTCACTTTTACCATCAAACAATGACTGAGCTAGCTGCACGGGTGCGCTTTCTTCATCTAGTCGCATCGGTGCTGCTGGTTGGGCGCTTCGCGTTCGCTTGCTTCATCTTGCGCGGCTATCCGTCGCTGGCGTTGGTCACTCAACATGAAAAGCTCCAAGCTCGTCTGACGGCATTCTACTTGACGATAGCTTTCATAACTCACCTTGCCGCGCTGATCTTACAAGCGAGTTTGGTCAACGCGACGGACGTGCAAGCGGTCCTCTCGTTTGTTACGAGCACGCGCTATGGCAGCGTTTGGCTCACACGCTTGATCTTACTTTGCCTCCTGGCATTGGTGGGTCGATTGGCCGGCGGCAAAACCGCCGCGGCGCTCTTGCTGAGCGCAGCCCATCTCGCAACTCTGTCCCTATCGGGTCACGCAGCCGCAGCCGAGGGATCAGCCTTCGCTCTGCAAACGAGCGCGGACGCGCTGCACCTCTTAGCGACGGGTATATGGTTGGGCGGCCTCCTGCCCCTTGCGCATTTGCTTTCTCGCGCTAGCGCAGCCGACGACGATAAAGCATTTTCTCTGCTTCAAACCAGCGTGCAGCGTTTTTCCAATTGGGCGTTGTTGTGTGCCGTTCTCATTGTCGTCACCGGCAGCGCCAACGCTTGGAATCTTGTCGGCGGCTTTCCCCAACTCTTTGGCAGTGAATACGGCAGGCTCTTGTTAGGCAAACTGGCTTTGCTGTTGCCGCTTCTCGCAGTCGCGGCGCGGAACCTTCGCCGCGTGAAACCCAGTTTGAGCGCACCCATCGCGAGTAACGGCCAATTCATTGAAAGCGTCTTGCGACTCCGGCGCAACGTGCTCCTCGAAACGACACTCGGTATGGCCATTCTACTGATCGTTGGTCATCTCGGCGTCACGCCGCCAGCGCGCCATGTGCAGCCGGACTGGCCTTTCCCCTTTCGCTGGGATTGGAGCGTGCTCGACAAAAGCGCCAAGGCTCGCGCGGAGTTTGACCGCGGCGTGGTTTGGGCCGTGGTCGGCGCCGGTGCGCTCCTGTGCCCGCTGCTGCGACGGCGGCGCCGAACCGTTACGACGCTCATCGGCGTCTCCGCCTTGGGATACGCGGGCTACGTGGTGAACGACCTTGTCGTCATCGACGCCTATCCAACCACTTACAAACGGCCGGGAGTTTCCTACAACGCGATTTCCGTCGCCAACGGCGGCGCACTGTACCATGAGAGCGGCTGTGTTTCGTGCCACGGCGTTAACGGCTATGGCGACGGGCCGAACGCCCAGGACCTCAATCCCAAGCCCGTCGACCTCACTGCGGCTCACGCCAACGCGCATACGGCCGGCGATCTGTACTGGTGGTTGAGCTATGGCGTGAAGCCGACGTCGGCGATGCCTGGCTTCAGCGAAAGTTTGAGTGAAGAAGAGCGCTGGGACCTGATCAATTACCTGCGCGCGCTGTCGAGCAGCAAGCGGGCTCGCGGGCTGGCACCACTGATCGAAGAAAAGCCGTGGCTGGTGGCGCCGGATTTCGCTTATACAACCGACAAAGGTGAAAGCAGAACGCTGCGCGATCACCGCGGCAACAAGATTGTCTTGCTCGTCTTGTTGAACTTGCCGAGCGCCGAGCGACGCCTGCGCGAGTTGGCCATCGCCATGCCGCAGCTCAGTGCTACCGGAGTCGAAGTGGTCGTCGTTCCTAACTCGATCGATCGGCAATTTGTCACCGGCAAATTGCCAGGAGCGATCGTCGACGAAGGGATTCGCGAAATTGGCGAGACTTACAAACTATTTGCCCGCTCGTTCACTGTCGAAGACATTGCCGCGGTTGCACCGCACGTGGAATACCTGGTCGACAAGCAGGGCTACGTTCGCGCCCGCTGGCTGCCTTCTGAAGGAGAAGGATGGCGCAAGTTGGAATTGTTAATGAAGCAGATCGATGCATTGCAACAAGAAAAACCCAGCGCGCCAGCGCCCGACGAGCACGTGCACTAGCAGCTATTTTCCGGTCGCTTTTCTGATCAAGTCGCTGATCGGTTGGAAATCGACCCATTCGGGGCGATTGATAAAAATATATTCGACGCCCTTGCGGCGGCGCGCCGCCGGCGCGACTAGTTCCGCCGGCAGGTCCTCGCGCAGCGAGGCGCGATCGTCCTCGTCCATGTTGGCCTGCTTGTAGGCGATCTGGCCTTCGCGCGACAGGTACCAGTTGATGAACACCGCCGCCGCGTTGGGATGGGGCGCGTCTTTGAGCATGCCGAGCGCGCCGCTGCCGGCGCCGATGCCGACCTTTTCTTTGAGCTGGTAAGGATCGAGCTCGGCCACGGGCAAACCCTGTTCAGCGGCGCGCTGCACGTCGCGGCACAATAGACAAAAGGAAAACTTACCGGCGGCGAGCCAATCGGTGCCCTGCTGCAGATTACGAAACAGGGTGGTGTCCATCTCGCCGTAGAGCCGTTCAAGAAACTTCGGCCCCACGTCTGGATTGTGGTAGAGCAAGGTCAGCGCCGTGGAGCCGGTCTGTCCCGAGCCGACGATGTCGAAGGCGAGCATCTTGCCTTTCCACTTCGGCTGCAAAACATCCCAGGTCGACTTGATCTCTTTGGGATCCACAAGCTTGGTGTTGTAGTACAGATTCGGCCCGAAGATGCTGCTCTCGTAAATAAACACGTGGGCGCCTTCTTCGTCGTTGTACCAGTGTTTGCCTTGCCACCAGTGGCTGGCGCGCACTTCGGGATGGACAAGAATCGGCGGCAGCGGCGCCAGCACTTTCGCTTTGCCGTGAAAATCGCGGTACACGGCGCGCGGGTTGGCGAGCAACACATCGGCGAGATATTTCCCGGCGCGGCGCTCCGAAGAGAGCAGGAGAATAACCTCATTGCCGCGCCCCGGCGTCACCGGCGTGAGCTTGATCTTCGGAAAGCGCTTTTGAAACGTCTGCCAGATGATCGGCAAGTTGCCGACCGAGTTGGTCGCGTAGACCCGGACCTCGCCCTCCTTCTCAGCCGCCTGAACCAGTTTTTCCCAGGTTGCCTGAGATGAAACGGGGGCTTGCCCAGCCGAACTCCCCGAAGGGCACGCCATGAAGATGAACAGCGCCGAGACGAAGCCCAAACGCGTTGATGACAGAAGCAAATGCATTGAAACCCCTTATAAGAAAACGCTGATGTTCTTCGCGTCTAAGACCGCCTGATCGAGAATGATCGTGCGGCGGGCGATTTTGAAGCTGCCGCCCGCGCGCCGCAGGAGGTCCTGCCGCGTGCCGACGAACATATCTTTGTCGCTTTCCATGCGCGTGCGGTAGCACATGAAGTTGGAGTGGACTTCGAGCTCTTTGCCGTCGTCTTTTTTAATCCGTACGTTGGTGATCAAATGGCGCGTACGCGACGGCGGCACTTCGGCCCAGGCGATTTTTGAGTAGGCGCGCTCGACGCGGATTTTGAGAGCTTTGATGTCGTCGTCGAAATAGTAACCCTCTCCTGGCGCAGATAATTCTTGTGTGACATCGCTCGGCCGTTCCAGCGTGTTGTGGCGGATCGGCATCCAGTAGCGGATGTCTTCGGTGAGCAGCGCGAACCACTCGCGCAACTTGCGATCGTCAAGCAGCTCGGCTTCGAGATAATAAAAGTCTTCGACCTGGTGGCGCAGCTCGCTATCCATGGCGCCCGTCCATGATCTCGTTCCAGCTTTTTGCTTGCAGCACTTTGGCCCAGTGCATGTACAAACTGAGTTGATTGTTGTCGCTAAACCGGCTCATGGTTTTACCCGGTAGATCGATCTCCACCGGCGGCTCGTTGCCGCTCATCTGATAATTCGCCGGATAGCGCTGGCCAATCAGACTTCGCGCCGCGCCGGTCACCTGAATCCAATTGTCCATATCGTCCTGTTCGAACACGCCGCTCGGGCTGAAACGATATTGCGAGACAAACCGCATGACGTCTTTGATTTTGGGCGGCGCCGCTTTGTCGACGATGGCCCAACTCCAGATTTCCATTTTGTTTGGACCGCGCGGCTGCCAGACGCGAATCGTGCGCGTCAGCCAGTGCACCGAGAGATTGGGAAACACCGTTCCCGCCGACGGCGAGATTTTTTTCGCGCGCACTTCGCCAAGCCGGCTTTCGATCTCACTCGCGTGCTCTTTCATGTAGTCGACCAGCTGATCGTCCGGCTGCGCAAACCACGGCCCGCCGTCGGGCGGCGTTAACCACGACACGAGAATATGGCCGTTGCCGGCGGCGATCTGGCAGCCCTTGTTCCATTGGCGTGTCTGCGACGTCGTCGTGTCGATGCCCAGCTCGCGCGCTGAACCGTGCGTCGAGCCGATGTGATAGCCATCGCCGCCGAAGTTTTCCGCTGCGGTTTTCCAATTGGCGTCGAGCACCCAGCGGTGCGGCCCGCTCACTTCCGTGCCGCCTTCACGCCGGTCGAGCAGGATATCGAGATACCAAGTCATGTTGCCCAAATATTCGCGCAGCGGCGGCGCGTCGGCATCGAAGGTTGCGAAGATCAGTCCTTTATAGCTGTCGATCTGCGCGACAGGAATTAGACCGAACTTGTCCCGCTCAAGATTGCGGAACGACTCGAGCATCGGCACGATGGCAAGCTTGCCGTCGGTGGTGTAGGCCCAGCCATGATAGGAGCAAGTGAAGACTTTCGTGTTGCCCCGGTCAGCGCGGCAGACGCGGTTGCCGCGGTGGCGGCAGAGATTGAGCAGCGCGCGCAGTTGGCCGTTCAAATCGCGGCACAGAATCACCGGCTCCTCGCCCATGTAGCGCGTGACGAAATCGCCGGGGTTAGGAATCTCGCACTCGTGGCCGAGATAGAGCCAGCAGCGCGTGAAAACTTTCTCGCGCTCGAGGTCGTAAATCTCGCGATCGGCAAATATGCGCCGATCGAGCAAGCCTGCTTCTGGATCGACGAGAGATTTGATGTCCATGGATTAATCCTCGCTTCGTGCTGCCAGTTAATAAATCACGTCGTTGGCTGTCAAGCTATCCCAATCCGGTTCTCGCCCCCGCCTCGGGGTAGAGCCAGAGAGCGGGCCGCAACAGGAATATTTTTTCTTGGCAAGTGAACAGCCGGAAATGAGGACGAGATCCTTGCTTGCCCTCGGGATGAAATGCCTTCCACCAGTCACGAGCACGAGCAAGAACACGATATCCGAGCGATTTTGCCGCCGACCGCCACTCGGTGCTATAAGCAAGCTCTCTCTCAAGCGCTGGAGGTGACCCATGAAATTACTCGCGTCGCTTCTCACCCTCACTCTGCTGGCATTTGTCAATTCAAGTGGCGCCCAGTCCAAACCCCTAAAGCACATCTACATCGGCGTTTCTTCGGTGAGCATGGGTAATATCATGATCTTCATCACCAAGGAGGCCAAGCTGTTTGAAAAGTACGGTCTCTACGCCGACCCGGTCGTCATGCGTGGCTCAGGCGAATCTTCGAAGGCGATGATCGGCGGCAGCATTCAGTTTTCGCCCATCGCCACGCCGACGGTGATCAACGCTGGGCTTTCCGGGGCCGACCTGGTGATCCTCGGCCACACATTGCCTGGCGTGGTGCAAGCGACGGTCGCCAAGCCCGAGATCAAAAGAGTCGAAGATCTGAAGGGCAAGAAAATCGGTGTGACGACATTCGGTTCGCTGACGGATTTCTTGGTTCAGTACCAACTGCGCAAAAAAGGCCTCAACCCAGGGCGCGACGTCGCGTTGATTCAGATCGGCGGCAGCGATGCCGAGCGTATCGGCGCGCTAAAGCAGGGTTCCATCGACGCCGCTTCGCTGTCGTTTCCCGGCTACGCCATTGCAATGAAGATGGGCTTTCCCATGCTTTGGGACTCGGCGAAGGAGGTCGACTATCCCTGGATCGAGATCACCACCCGCCGCTCGATCATTCAGAAAGATCGAGAGACGGTCATGAACTACATGAAGGCCTACCTGGAAGCGACGGCCTTGTTTAAGCGCGACCGGGAGTTCAGCAAAAAGGTAATCAAAAAAGTCCTGCGACTTGACAACGAGGAATTGCTCAACCAGTCCTACGATACCTTTGCCAAAGCTTTTTTACAGGTGCCCTATCCAAACACCGTCGGCATGAAAACCAGCTTCGAATACATCGCCGCGACGCGCCCCGAGGTATGGGACCACAAGCCCGAGGAATTTGTCGACAAAAGTTTTGTCGAGGAGTTGGACAGGAGTGGGTTTATCAAGAAGCTCTACGAGAAATAGCTCGGAGGAGGATTCTATGCCTCGCACGACGAATGCGCTGAGTCGCCGCCACTTTTTGCAGCAAAGCACCGCAGCTATCGGGGCATTGATCGGCCTAGCTGCAAGCCGACCCGCCGTCGCCGCCTCCAAAGACCGCGTCGTCATCTACCAAGGCGTTAGCCTCGATTCGCTCCATCCCTACGGCTACAGCGGAGGCGGCATCAACGGCATTTGGCTGCATCTTATCGAACCGCTGATCGTTATGGATTACGCGCGGCAAAAGTATGTCGGCGTGCTCGCCGACTCTTGGGAGTTTCAAGGGCGGCGCTGGATTTTTCAGTTGAGGCGCAACATCCGTTTTCACAGCGGCGCGCCGCTTACCTCGAAGGACGTGGCTTACTCCATCGAGCGCATGAAAACTGACAAGCGCAGCCTACAGGGTGGCGACATTCAAGAGTTGGACGTCGAGACGCCCGACGACTACACGGTGGTGTTTAATACCAAGCAGCCGCTCTCGCTGCTGCTTGACCGCCTCGACACCCGCTACATCATCAGCAAAGCGGCGGCGGAAAAATACGGCGACCAGGCCGACAACTACGCCATCGGCACCGGCCCGTACAAGTTCGTCAGTTGGCAGCGCGGCGGCAATCTGGTTTTGGCGCGCAATGACGACTACTGGGGCACCAAAGCCGAAATCAAGGAAGTAATTTTGCGCGGCGTGAAAGAAGAAGCGGCGCGGGTCGCCGGTCTGCTCTCAGGGCAAGCCGATGTGATCAGTAACCTCCCCATCGAAGAGATCGACCGCGTCGCCAAGCACCCGCGCGCGCGGGTGGAAAAAGTTCCCGGTTTCCGCATGTACTTTCTCGGCATGAACGTCAGCTTCAAACCGTTTGACAACAAGCTCGTGCGCCAGGCCATCAACCATGCCATTGATCCGGTGCCGATGATGAAGCATGTCTTTTCCGGCAACGGCGAAGTGTTGAACGGCCCGCTGGCCGCAAACATGACCGGCTTTGATCCGGCGATGAAACGGTATGCAACCGATCCAAAAAAGGCCCGCGAGCTGCTCACCAAGGCCGGTTATCCCAATGGCTTCGAGACCAAGCTTTATTTCTCACCCGATCGCCATTTGAAAGGCCGTGAAGTCTGCGAAGTGATCAGCGCGCAGCTCGCCAAAGTCGGCATCAAAGTCGAACTGGTCGGCCAGGAGTACGCCGTCTACTGGGGTAAAGATGGCGTGAACGGCGGCAAGCTGCCGTTCTACTATGCCGGCCGCACCGCATCCGACGCCGACACGTTCTATGATCAATACTTTCACACCGGCATTACCAAGAGAATCAGCTACAGCAATGCCGAAGTCGACAAACTGATCGAAGAACAGCAACGCACCATGGACCAGAAAAAGCGCGTGGCGATCCTCCAGCAAGCCGGAAAGCTGATCATGGAAGATGCGCCGTTCGTGCCGCTCTATACGCTGTCGGAAATTTACGGCGTGGCGAGAAACGTGATCTGGAAAGGCACCCCGGATAACCGGATCTTGGCGGCGGAGATGAGAATACGAGGATAAAGTAAAGACAGCGAAGGTCTCACTTGTCAGAAGTCGACCTCGACAAAATCGCCTGGTGCGATGGATTCAAGATTTTCGAACAGTGCCTTAACCGGGACCCTCGTACCACGAAACAACCAGGCGCCGCTAACTCGATCCGGCTCACGCTCGACAACGGGGCAAGAGGACCAATCTAACATGGAAATAAGGTTAACGACATTTCGAGAAATCGGCAAGCTCGAACGGCAGAGCCGAGCGCCAAAGGCGTGGTTTGACAACTCCCCGATCAGGCGGTATTGCTCAAAAGTTAGTTAAATCCCGCATAAGAATTATTGATGAAAATTTAGGAGGTAAGAATCATGTCAACTGCAACGGACCGCCCCATCGCGGACGCGCTCACGGCGATCAAAAATCGCCGCTCAGTGAAGGAATATCTGCAAACCGAGATTCCTAAGGAGTGGATCGAGGAACTGCTCGACGCCGCCCACTGGGCACCGAACCACAAACTGACCCATCCCTGGCGTTTCCACGTTTTCACCGGCACCGGTCGTGAGAAGTTGGTCGCCGCCCGTCAGGCCGCCGTCAAAGCGGGCGCGGAGAAAAAGGGCATGCAGGCGAGCGAAGAGGATCTGAAATTCGCTCGCGACAAATGTTTTTCCTCCCCGGTGCTGATCATCGTCTCGATGGTAGGTGACCAAAACAAGATCACCGACCAGGAAAACTACGCGGCTTGCTGGTGCGCGATTCAGAACCTGCTGGTCGCCGCCAACGCGCGCGGTCTCGGCAGCTATCCCAGCACCGGCGCCTGGATCGACGAAAACTTCGTCGGCCCCGTTCTTGGACTTACCGAGAAAGAGCGGCCGGTCGCCTGCATCTTCTTGGGCTACTCCGAGCAGAAAACCATGGCCAAGCGCCTGCCGGCGGAGCAACACACCAAGTGGTACAGTAACTAGCGCCCAGGCCCGGCGAAGCCAAGCCCCAAGGGATTGAATAAGCCCTTCGGCCTGGTTCCGGTTCCAGACTTAGTGTGGAGAGCCCTACCAGATAGTTATCTGGTAGGGTTCTCTGTTGTTGGGGGCAAATTACATCGGCACGCCGATGCTGCGGACGGCGCAGATCGTCGAGTTATTGCTCGAGCACCAGTCGATGTCGTCTAGGGAATGTTTGGATTTGATGCTGGGCATCAGCGGCCAAATCCCTTGCCTAAAAATTCCTCGTTTCTTTCGGGCACATCTTTTCGGCCGCTCTGGCCAGCGCCAATCAAGGCGAGAGGTAATTTTTCGCGCTCTCGTCGCGAGACAAATTCGTTGAGTGCCTTTCGGATAATCTCTGAAACAGCGCAGTTCTCTCGTTTGGCGATCTCTCGAAGTCTCCTGATTACATCGACGTCAACAAATACGTTGTGCGCTTCATGGACCACTCTCCTTTGCCACCCGAGTGTGTCACATCGAGCCCCTCACTGGGACTGTGACCACTTCCCCAGGGCGATCCCGAAACTGGCTGCATGAATTCCATACTCTTTGAAATCGGCTTGAAAAGGTTGATATGCCCACAACGCCGCGTCGCGATATCGTTTTTCTCCCGTTGCTCGTGCCAGCTCGAGAAAAAATGACGCGGCGGGGCCGTTTTGTTCGATCAGCGTTAGCCGGAGTTTGAGGAAGGCTTGGCCCGGCGTGCAAATATCGTAATAGCCACCGGACGGGTTTTTGAGCCGCATCAGAACGAATTCCGCCAGATCCTTTGCTCGATCTAGGTATTTCGCTTCTCCAGTAACTGCGTGCGCTATCAAAAGCGCTAATCCTAGCTGCACCTGATCGTTGAGCAGTCCGCAAACTCGCGGCGCATCGTCATGGTAGTGAAACAGCCCGCCGTCTGGACCGCGGCAATCGGTCCAGAGAAATTCCAATGCGCTGAGCGCGGCTTCCTTGTATTCTTCTTTACCTAACAGCAGTGATGCATCGAGGTAGGCGCGAATCGTCTGCGCGTTGGCATCCGTGTAAATGCAGCGGTCGATGATGGTCGAAAATTCTTCGCCCGAGCCGTCCGGGAAAGTGCGGATGAAATCCTCGCAGCCGTAGAAACTGCCTTTGTCCGGATCGTAAAGCTTGCGGTTTAGATAGCGGATGATGTCGTCTGCCATCTCGGCGTAAACCGGCTCCTGTGTGGTTTTGAACACTCGTAGGCAATTGCTCAGTAAACCAGCTTCTTCGCCAAGCAATTTCTCCCGGTGCGGCCGGGTCCAATCGGCACCGGTTGTCGTGCGAAAGTACGCGCCGTCTTTGTCGTCGTGGATCGGCCCTGCGCGCATGCGGTTGAGCGTTAGACGAACCTGATCGAGGTACTTGGGATCTCTAGTGGCTTCGTACCGCGCGAGCAGAAAATCGTTGGCTTCCGGTTGAATAAATTTCTGACCGTCGCCGTAGCCACCATTTACCTTATCGGCGAGGTGCATGACGATCGCGGTAATCTCATCGAGTTGAGCTTGGCCGGGTTGTGCAATTATTTGCAGAGGAACTGCGGCATTTTCGTCGTACGCCGCAATGGCACTGGCGTTGCCTTGGCCCTGCTGATGGCCCATATAAACACGCAGCAGCAGATCTTCGAACTGGTCGGCTGGCATGTAGTTCGTCGCGACGATCGGATCCCCCAGAGGGGTCATAAAAACAATGGTCGGCCAACCGTTCTGGTTGTAGCGGCTATCGATATCCGGCCGCTGCGCATTCTCGGCGCGGATCGAGACGAAGTACGCTTTCAGGAGCGCGATATTTTCGGTTTCGGAAAACGCTTCTTGATCCATGCGCTGGCAATAGCCACACCAAAACGCGCAGAGATAAAGCATCACGGGTTTGTTTTGCTCCCGCGCAACGCGAAACGCTTCGTCGCTCCACTCCATCCATGGGATCAAATGCGCGCGGTTGGGATTGGGTGAGAAGCGGAGCATGCGGCGATTGTGGACTGAAACCTTCGCGCCTACAAGGTTTATCTAGTCATAGTCTCCTCCCCCGCTTCAGGGGGATCCAGTTGGGGGCCGTGTCAAAGCGCTTGCCCCCATCCTGGCCTTCCTTCGAGACGGGGCAGGAATTAAATGCCGTCTGTGCTTTCGTTGACAAAAACAACTCTGCGGAACTAGAGTGCGACTCGGTGATTTCCTTTTCACCTAATTGAAAGACCCTTTATGCAACTCACCCTTGCCAATCATCCGGTCACCGACATTCGCTTTGGTACGACAACCAAACTTGATGGCACCACGCTCCTCGTCAATCGCGATGAGCTCCGCAAAATCGTCCTCGAAGACGAAGCGATCGCAAGCGTCGAGTTTGACATCGCGCGTCCCGGCGAGAGCTGCCGTGCCGGGCCGATTTTCGATACCGTGGAGCCGCGGGCCAAGGAATCGGGAGCGGATTTTCCTGGCATTCTAGGCGCCGCTACAACGGCTGGTCTTGGCACAACGCATGTGCTCACCGGTGCCGCGGTTTCGGTTCTCGCTGAAATGACACCGGACCCGACACGCACGCAGACCGGGCGGATACTCGAAATGGGCGGCGCTGCGACTGCGGGCAGCGACTATTCGGCGCTGCGGCATCTCATCCTCATTCCGCGGACCAAAGCTGGGCTGCCGCGCTCGACGGTGTTGAAAGCCTATCGCGTTGCTGGTGTGAAAGTTGCGGTGCATCTCGCGAAAGCAGCCCTGGCGCACGCGCCGGTCTCACAACAAACTTTCGATCCCATCGGGCCGGCAGAGCCCGGACGCGAAGGTTTGCCGCGGGTGATTTACATCGGGCAAATTTTTTCGCGCCAGCGCAAACCGGCGGTGGACGAACCGATTCTCTACGGCACCAACACCGATGGCATGCTGCCTGTGGTGCTGCACCCAGACGAGTGGCTCGACGGGGCCATCGTGCCGTCGTTGAATTCGTGGTTCGGCGGCACCGAGACTTACTTTTATCAGAACCATCCGGTGATTTTGGATCTCTACCAGCGCCATCAGGCGCGTGAGATCAACTTTGTCGGCACCATCGCGACCATCGCCGGCAACGACAACTTCGACCGTGAGCGGCAATGTTTTGCCGCCGCGAATCTCGCGAAATGGAGCCTCAACGCCGATGGCGCGGTCTTGACCAAGTACGGCGGCGGCTTGCCCCACGCCGATCTTTCCGAAACCGCGCGATTGTTGGAACGCATGGGCATCCGCACGGCGGTGATGGTCTCGGACGTTTCGCGCGACAGACGCGTTGAGTCGGCATTGTTATTCAACATCCCTGAAGTCGACGCCATCGTTTACAACGGCGGCAACGGCACCGAATATGAGCTCGATAGCGTCGATCGCGTAATCGCGGCGACACCAGAATTGCGTGAGTTGCTCGGCGGGCCATTGACGGTCGATGCGTCGGAAATTATTGGCGTGATGAATCAGCAAGGTGCGTCGCGCATGAGGGCGCTGATCTACTAACAGGCAATAGGCATTGGGCAATAGGCAATAGGCAATAGGCAATAGCCGGACAGGGAATTTGGATTTCTTACTATTGCCTTTT